>JALYYX010000430.1 GCA_030946075.1 Bacteroidota bacterium
ATTGGAATTCTTTTTCTTCCACCGCCTTCATCACTCGGCCTTTTAAAGCCGCCATCAGCTTCATTCATGCGGATAAGACGGCCATTGTGTTTTTTGCCATCAATGGCTTTTATCATTTTACCTGCAACACTTTTATCTATCTCAACCCATGCATTCATTTCACGCAGATCTATCTTGCCCAACAGATCTTTTTTAAGATTGCTTTCATCTAAAATAAATTGTAAAAAACTTGCTTTGTAAAAACCATCTTTTGTTCCAAGATTTATAAACAATCTTGTAAAACCATTATCCCTGTTGCTGAAAGTTCTTTCTCTTCTGCCGCCCATATCACGATTATTATTATCAGGTCTTCTTTCCCTGAAATCACTGCGTGCATTTAGATCTTCAGCATTTTTATAATATTTTAAAAAATGATTGAACTCTAACGCAGCCACTCTTTTTAAAACTTCTTCTTTGGTTATATCTTCAAATTTTTTCAGCAGATCTGGCATGTATGTTTCATATTCTCCATGAGAAATATCAGCCTGCATTAATTTATCCATGAAATGAAAAAATTGCTTGCGGCAAACATCTTTACCTGTAGGAATATCAAGCTTATGAAATTGAGCATTGGTCATTCTTTCCAACTGCTTTATTTTATAAGATTCCCTGCTGTGGCAAATGGAAATACAAATACCGCTTTTGCCTGCACGGGCTGTACGGCCGCTTCGGTGAGTATAAACTTCCATATCATCAGGAAGTTCATAATTAATTACATGTGTTATGCCTTCCACATCAATTCCTCTTGCGGCAACATCTGTAGCAATTAATAGCTGTATACTTTTCTGGCGAAAGCGTCCCATCACTTTATCACGCTGTTGCTGTGTAAGGTCGCCATGCAATGCTTCAATATCATATCCTTCTTTTACCAATCGCTCTGTAATTTCCTGTGCATCAGCTTTTGTTCTTGTAAAAATTATCCCGTACATGCCGGGATTAAAATCAACAAGTCTCTTTAAAGTTTCGTATCGTGAATGTGCCGGCGTAATAAAATATTGATGATCGATATTTACATTAGCCGTATTTTTTTTGCCTACGGTAACTTCCTGCGGATTACGCATAAAGTTTTTAGAGATGGCTCTTACTTCAGGAGGCATGGTAGCACTGAACATCCATGTACTTTCACGCTTAATGGTATTTTTCAAAACAAAATCTATATCATCTCTAAAACCCATGTTCAGCATTTCATCTGCTTCATCCAATACAACATATTTTACTTTTTCAAGATTAATTGCTTTTCTTTCAATCATATCAATCAATCTTCCGGGTGTTGCTACAACAATGTGAACACCTTTTTTTAGAGCACGTATCTGCATTACAATGGATGCGCCACCATAAACCGGCTCTGCAATTGCACTTCTTAAATATTTTTTATAATCCTGCAGGTCATTGCAAATCTGCAAACACAATTCTCTTGTAGGGCAAACAATTAATGCCTGCGGATATTTTTGAGAAACGTCAATTAATTGTAATAAAGGCATTCCGAATGCCGCTGTTTTTCCTGTTCCTGTTTGGGCCAACCCTACAAAGTCAGTAGTGCCGGATATCAAGATGGGGATTGCCTTTTGTTGAATGGGTGTTGGTGTTTCAAATCCTAAATCTGCTATTGCTTTTACCAGCTCTTCCTTTAAACCTAATCCTTCAAATAAATTCATGTAATTAGTAATTTTTTATTAGCGGCAAAGGTAAGCTATTGCAGGCAAGGTGTCTGCGAACCCTGTGAAAGTTAATAGCAGCCGAAGATGTGGTTAACAAAAGATTACAACTATAATTTTGGTTTTTGGCATATATATTGAAAATTTTACAATGAATTAAATTTCATTTTTATGAATAGAAAACTTATCTCTGTAACTTTTATGCTGTTTATTTTCACAGCAGCATTTTCACAAGGACTTACCATTGGCGTTAAAGGTGGCGCCAGCCTTTATAAACTATCAGGAAAATCTTTTAAAGAAGAATTTTCATTTGGATACCATGCAGGTGTTTTTGCAACTTTAGGAATGGGTGGCAGACTAAGTTTGCAGCCAGAAGTTTTATTAAACCAGGTTAAGAGTGATACAGCAACCAGCTTCAGTTCTGTTTATCATTTTAAAAACAATATAGAGCTAAAATATTTAAGCATTCCTATTTTGTTGAATTACAAATTAAGTAATCTGCTTGCTTTGCAGGTAGGTCCCCAATTTGGAATATTGCTTGATAAAAATAAAAATGCTTTGCAAAATGGGCAGGAGGCATTTAAGAATGGAGACTTTTCCATGCTTGGGGGTCTGCAATTAAAATTATTAAAATTTAGAATTTACGGACGCTATGCGATTGGCTTAAGCGATATAAGCAATATAACTAACAGTGGGCAATGGAAGAGTCAAAGTATTCAGTTAGGTGTAGGAATAGCGTTATAATTAAGTGCGAAGAAAAATAATATTTCCTTCCTCATCTGATTTAATTATTGAAGAAGGTTGAGAAGACATAAGATCATTACGACGGTGTTGAACAATATAATCAACACCGTTTTTTATTTGTGCAGATATATCATTGAAGTTTTTTGCAAAAGGCTCTCCGCTAATGTTTGCTGAGGTTGATACAATTGGTTTTTTAAATTGAGAGAGGAGTTCTTTACAGAAATCATCTTTTACAATTCTTATTGCTATTGTGCCATTGCTGATTAAATTTTGTGCAAGATTTTTTGCACGGTCATAAATAACGGTTGTTGGTTTGTTTGTAACTGATAAATAATTAAATATTTTTTTAGGAGGCTCTTCTACATAATTAAAAATATCTTTTTCATCAGCAACTAATATTATCATTGATTTTTTGTCTGATCGGTTTTTTAAAGCAAATATTTTTTCAACAGAGTTTCCATTTGTTGCATCACATCCAATTCCCCAAATGGTATCAGTAGGGTAGAGGATTATTCCACTATCTTCTAAAATATGAATACAATTTTTAATATCATTCTCAAAGTTTACCATAGGCTTTTATAAACCTGCATTACAGCGTGAGCACATTTTTTCTGCGTAAAATTTTGTGCATGAACAATTCCTTTTTGTTTCATTGTTTCCCGAAGTTGTTCATCATAAAATATCTTTTTCATTGCGTAGGTAATATGTTCTACATTCAAAGCATCTACATAATAAACTGCATCTCCACCTGCCTCAGGTAAAGACGAAATATTTGATGTGATAACAGGAAGCCTGCTGAATAAGGCTTCCAGAACAGGAATGCCAAACCCTTCAAAGACAGAAGGATAAATCATTGCTAAAGCAGATTGATAAATGGCAGGGAAATCTTTTGCGGTTGTAAATACTTCAAATTTTGCTGCTTTACTTTCTGATAAAAATATTACTTGTTGTTCTAATCCGTTTGCAGAAACAAATTCTTTTACAACGTGTTTATATTTTCCGCCCTCACCTATTACAACCAGGGGAATATTTAAATCCTCTTTTAAAAGAACCAATGCCTTGCAGATCGAAAGCAAATTTTTTCTTTCGATAATAGAACCAACGTATAAAAAATATTTTTCAGGAAGATCATACAATTGCTTTATCCTTTTTTTTTCGTCTTCACTAATTTGTGTTGAGAAAATTGGATTGCAACTTTGATAACAGACAATAATTTTTTCTTCCGGTGTTTTATAATACTCAATTATATCTTGTTTAGTTTGTTTACTGATAGCAATTATTTTATCGGCATTATCACAGGCATAGCGAAATTTTTTATTGTAGATCTTTACATCTATTGCATTGTATTGCTCAGGGTATCGCTCATGAATTAGGTCATGAATGGTTACAACTGATTTAATATTTGTGTTTTGAATTCCTATTGGTATTTCGTTACTGAGCCCATGATACAGATCTATTTTATATTTCTTCAGATCACTTTTTACCCAGCTGCTACGCCATGCTGATGCAACTAACGAAGAAGGAAATGGGGGTAAAACTTCATGAATATTTTTTAATATGGGTAAATTAAATTTTAAACTCCGTTTTGGATTAAATAAATAATATTCATGCTCAGGATAAAATTCTGCTAAAGTAGAAATAAGTGTGCGACTGTAATGCCCCAGCCCTGTGCCGTTATGATAAGCCCGCTTTGCATCAATACCAATATTCATTATCATCAACTTTGAAAATTTGAAAATTACACAATTTGAAAATGAGACAGATAAAAACTTTTGAAACATCAGTACTATCAAGATAGTATGTTTGCAAAAAATATACAGCAATGGATTTGAAAAAAATGATTGAAGAAGCATGGAGCAATCGTGAGCTTTTAAAGCAACTGGAATATTCTGATGCGGTAAAAAATGTTATAGACGAAGTTGATACCGGAAGATTGCGTGTTGCCAATCCGCTTATTGATGGCTGGCACGTAAATGAATGGGTGAAGCAGGCGATACTTATGTATTTCGGTATCCAACAAATGGAAACTTTCTCGTTGCCTCCCTTTGAATTTTATGATAAGATGAAATTGAAAAAAGATTATGCATTGCTGGGCGTTAGAGCCGTGCCGCATGCAGTAGCAAGATATGGTGCATACCTCGCTAAAAATGTTGTGCTGATGCCGAGCTATGTAAACATCGGCGCTTATGTTGATGAAGGAACGATGGTAGATACATGGGCAACTGTTGGCAGTTGTGCACAAATCGGTAAGCACGTACACCTCAGTGGTGGCGTGGGTATTGGAGGTGTGCTGGAGCCTTTGCAGGCAAGCCCTGTAATAATTGAAGATGGTTGTTTTATTGGTAGTCGCTGTATTGTTGTGGAAGGAGTAAGGGTAGAAAAGGAAGCGGTTCTTGGAGCCAATGTTGTTCTAACTCAATCAACGAAAATTATTGATGTAAGCGGGAATGAGCCTGTAGAAATGAAAGGTGTTGTTCCGGCAAGAAGTGTGGTAATACCCGGCACTTATATAAAAAAATTTCCTGCAGGAGATTATGGAGTAAGCTGCGCATTGATTATTGGTAAGCGAAAAGAAAGCACTGATAAAAAAACAAGTTTAAATGATGCGTTGAGGGATTTTAATGTTTCGGTTTAAAAGCCCCATCCTAAATCCTTCCCCCATAGGGAAGGACTTTGAAACTCTTATATATTTGCAAATATGCCCGGGTGGCGAAATTGGTAGACGCACTGTGTTCAGGTCGCAGCGTTCGCAAGGATGTGCTGGTTCGAATCCAGTCCCGGGCACTTTTAAAAGAGATTCCAAACTACGAATCCCTTTATGTACCCACTTTTTTTATAATACCTTCATTATTAAAGGCACTAACAATTCAGCCCATTTTTTGTATTGTTTGCCTGAAGGATGCAAACCATCGTACGCAATTAAAGAAGGATCATTCTTTGCTTCTCTTGAAATCGGAGTGATATCAATATAATTTACACCAAACTGCTGTGCTATAGTTTTATTCACGGCGTTGAACTGATCAATTTCTCTGGCAATCCTTGCTGTATCTGAGTTTTGCGCAAAAGGAGTTACACTGTAATCAGGTATAGAAAGCACAAAAACATGCGTTGCCTTGCCACCGGCATACTGAATGGAACGGTTTAAAAGCAGTGTAAATTCAGTTTTATATTCATCAATACTTCTGCCCTGGTATTGATTATTAACGCCAATTAATAATGAAACAACATCATAATTATTTTGAAGAGGAGAGGCATTTATTGCATCAATAAGATTACGAGTTGTCCAGCCTGTTGTTGCAATAATTTTTGGGTCATTAATTTTAATGCCTTGAGCTCTTAAAAATGTTACAGCCTGGTTTGGAAATCTTTCTGCTGAAGAAACTGATTCCCCAATGGTATAAGAATCGCCTAAAGCAAGATAAGTTTTTGCTGAATCAGAAACAGGCTGACCGGTTTGGATTGACATGGTTTTTTTAGTGCAGGAATAAATAAGTGCAGGTAAAAATAAGATAATAAGAAAAAGAATTTTTATTTTGAAATTCATACTATAACATACGATGTTTTGTAGTGTTACAGATTGTCTTTTTAATCCCGGGTTATATAAAAAAATCCGCTCTGTAGTAAGAACGGATTTTCTTAGTAAATCGATTTTATTAACGTCCCCGTGATCTTCCACTTTTAGAGGAGCTTTTGCCTCCTGATTTATTTCCTCCTTTAGAAGAGCCACCTTTTGAAGAATTTTTAGAGCTGCCCTTAGATGAACCTTTTGAACCACTTTTAGAAGAGCCACCGCCGGATTTACTTCCGACTTTTGATGAACTTCCTCCTGATTTGCTCCCACCTTTAGAGGAGCCTTTGCTCCCGGATTTATTTACTCCTTTACTATCGCTTCCCCCAGATTTACTTCCGCTTTTTGACGAACTTTTAGTTGAAGAATTATTATTTCCCTTTCTACTATCTGAACCCGATCCTCCTTCGCCTTTCATACCTGTGGCATCTTCAGCTTTTGTATTTAATTTTCCTACTGCAAGTTGGGTTAAATTATCATCGGCCTGGTATTCTTCATTTAACGTTTGCTCCAAAAGTCTTTCCACATCAGTCAGGTTCAACTGCCGGGCAAAGGCACGTGCAGTACCATATCCGGAGATTTCGTAATGTTCAATTTTTTGAGCACTTGCAATAATAGCAGCATCCAAAGCTTCTTCTGTAATATCGGCTGACATCATTTTTTCTCCTTCCGTAATTAGTCCTTCCATGCCTTTGCATTTTTCTCCACCGCCTCCCCCGAACAGGCGTGAGAAAAATCCTTTCTTTTCACCGCCTTCTTCACCATCTTCCCCAAAAGTTTGTTTTACCTTATCAAGCCTGCTTTTTTGTTCTTCTGTAATTTTCAGGTGTTCACGCAATGCCCTTTTTAATTCAGGGTTGTTAGCTTTTTCAATCATTGCAGGCATCGCCTCAATGATCTGTTCTTCTGCAGAATACAAATCCATTATTTCATGTTTCAGCAGATCGTTTAGATTAATCATTGTTTCCATAATTAAAGATTTTTGATTGAATAAAGCGTGAAGAAAAAATCATGCCGTAGTATAAAAAATAATTATATAGATTTTTCTTGTTTTATAAGATGAAAGACGGGATGTTGCTGAAGTAAGTGATACTTCGATAAACTCCGTATAAACTACAAGATGTTCATTGAAATACCATCTGTAAGCAGGCTGGTAACTGCCGGTAACAAAAAATTAATATCCTTTGATCATGCTTTTTATAACAGAATCTTTTTGTGCCGGTGTAAAAGTGTAGTTGTATTTGTACAATGCAGATTCCCAATCTCCATAAACGGGGTTGGGAATAACGATAAACCTATTGCCGAATTCCGAGGCAAAAGAATTTACATTTTGAGAGCGGTCATCAACTGATTTTTTATCAAACGTAGCACTAAAATCGGCCAGGTTATCACCCAGCAATAAAATAATTTCATGTGTTGCAGATACCTGCTGCCTTCTTAACTCTTTGCTGGATGTGGATTGGCGTGGAATTAAATGCACATTATCAGCATTTGGTAAATTAAATTTTTGCAAATTTAAAAGTGTACTGATTCTTTCTCTTTCTTCTCTGTTAGTGATGTAATAAATCTCAATTCCTTTAGAGGCTGCATACTTTAAAAAGGCAGCAGCACCGGGCACCGTATCAGCAGCTGATTTATCTGTCCATTGATACCAGGATATGGACTCATAATCTTTTCCCTGTAAGGTTTGATGAACTTCGTAAACACTGTTATCTAAAATAGTTTCATCAATATCGGTGATAATTGCTTTTGGCCTGGCAGAAGATGCATGTAAATTTTCATCCACCCTCATGTGAGCAATATTAAAAGCCTGCAAACACAAAGCCTTGTACTCGGCAGATTGTTGCTGGTATAAACTGGCAAAAACTTTTCCGGCTACGGCAATATTTTGTGGTAATAAAGATGACTGCTGGCTAATTTGCTTTGAGGTGCTGCAGGCAGTTATAAATAAAAAAACAACTATCGAAATCTTTTTCATACCAATGATTTTAATAGTTGTAAAGTTATAGGAGCCTGAGAGATTAAGCAATTAAAAAACATGCCCTTGCTTGATGAGCTCAGGATATTGTTTTTGAAAATGCTTTATCTCAGGGATAGAAACATTTTGTACATAACCTCCGTCAGGATTATGTTGTATGTAATCCTGATGATAATCCTCTGCCTTAAAGAATTTTGTGAATGACATTACCTGAGCGGCAATGGGCCTGTTATATTTATGTGACGCATTTAGTTGCTTAATATAATTTTCAATAAGTGATTTTTCGGTACTGTTTCTGTAAAAAGCTATAGAACGGTATTGTGTGCCTAAATCAGGCCCCTGGCCATTTACCTGTGTGGGGTCCTGGCCTGCAAAAAATACTTTTAATAAAGTAGGATAAGTTATTACAGAAGAATCATAATAAATATTAACTGTTTCTGCATGACCTGTACTTCCTGTTTCTATATCCTCATAAGAAGGGTTAGTTGTTTTACCACCGGCATACCCGGAAATGGCCTCCTGAACACCTTTTACACTTTCAAACAATGCCTCTTCGTGCCAGAAACATCCGGCTGCAAAAGTTGCTACGCTGTACTTTGAAAGATCTTTATTGCCGGTATTGCTTAATTGTTTTTTTGCCTTTTGGGCACCGGAAGAAAATGCAATGAGCATGGCAAACATTATAAAAACAGAGTGTAAAAATTTCATACAAATTTATTTATGTAAACTTACGAATGTGTGAGAACCATAGATGTTAAAGAAAGGAAAACAATAATAAATTATTCATAGTTTTCTTTTTAATTTATGAGATATCCATACTAAATGAATACCTCCACGTGTTTGTGATGAAATGCGATTAGTAAAATAAGATCCCTTTAAAATTTTAGGCGATTCATTTTCGTTAAGATGAAGCATTGTATATCCATAAAATTGTTCTGTTTGATGGGTATCTTTTATTGAAGTATCTATTTGCCCATGCCATAAATAACAAAGCGTAAATTTTTCTTCATTTTGCGAAGAGGCAATTTCTGACAGGATACTATTTGAATGCCCTATTGATGAAAAAGAATGTACAATTAGAGAAGTTAGAGTTTGCTTTACTTCTATAACAAATTTTTGTGGCTCGCTGCCATCGGCATTTTCAAGTTTACCCTCCCAGCGCCCTCTTATATCGGGTGGAATATTTAAAAGCTTGCGTGCAATTTGAAATAATTTAGTATGCCATAAATACTTGTCTGACAAAACCCATAAAAATCCGGTTGGTGCAATAATATAACCGTAGTTAAGCAAAACCTCACCTATAGTTTGAACTTTTGCGATGTGGGCTATAATTAACACTGCTGAAAAAACGAGAAGGCTAAATACACCAACTACCGTAATTATCAAATCCAGATTTAATTTAAATGACTTCATTTGATCAAGGTAATTAAAAAATTTCTTTAACTCTTTTGCGGAAAATTCATCCTGGTTAAAAATGGCTGAAAGCGTGGATCAGTTTTTAAAAATGAAAAGAATGGCCATACATTTATACAAGGAAGTAAACTAGCTCTCTCTTCAAATGCCTGTTCTAAAAAATCAAATGCCTTGTCATAATTTTTTGAATAATAGGCAGCCACTGCCAAAGATAATCCTGAAATAAATTCAGTGCCTGAACGCAGTATTAATTCATCGAGAATTTTTTGTGCTTCCGGTATTTTATCAGTTTGAGAATATAACCAGCACAATTGAAAAAGAGGTAATTGATGTCTTGCAGAAATGTTAACAGCGGTTTTCATTGTATCAATAGCTTCATCGTATTTACCCAAACCGGTTAAAGCCATACTGAGGCCGCTGTAGGAAAGAAAAGAACTTGCATCTAAATCAACGGCTGTTTGGCCCGCCTTGCATGCCTCTTCATATCTGCCTGCACAAAGATAAACAGAGGATAATGTGTTGTGGGAATGAGATACCAATGGCTCAAGTTCAATTGCCTTAAAAGCTTCTTTTTCTGATTGAATATAATCTCCTTCTACCCAGATTAAATAATTACTGTACCAATAATGAGTTGGCGCATAAGTGGGATTAATTGCAATTGCATTTTCGAATCGCTTTTTTGCTTCACTCCAGTTCCAATCGTAAAAAATAGTTATAAAAGCAAGAAGGGCATACGGTTCTACTTGCGCAGGTTTTGAAAGTATGGCCTTTTCTGCAGCTTGCTTTGCCTTGGGAATTACGTGATGTGGGGGAAGTATTGAATAAAAAGCAAACAAAGCATAAGTATCGGCTATGCCTGCATGCACAAGCGAAAACGAAGGATCTAATTCAGCTGCTTTAGAAAAATATTCCAGCCCTTTTTTTAAGCCGGGTCCCCTACGGTTCCAATAAAATCTTCCTTTTAAATATAGATCATAGGCTTCCTTATTTTGAGTGGGGTTTGTAGTAATTATTGCTCTTTCTGTATCAAGTAAAGTTATCTTTAGTTTTTCTGTAATTGATAATGCTACTTCATCCTGAATTGCAAAAATATCATCCATTTCCCGGTCATATCTTTCACTCCATATATGAAATCCATCTTCAACATTTATTAATTGAGCAGTTACCCTTAAACGATTGTTTTGCTTTCGCACACTACCCTCCAGTACAGTGCTCACGCCAAGTTTTTTGCCCACTTCACGCAGATCAATATTTTTTCCTTTAAATTGAAAAGATGAAGTTCTGCCGGCAACTTTTAAATTTTTTATATGAGCCAGAGAATTAAGTATTTCTTCTGCCATGCCATCACTAAAATATTCCTGTTCAGGATCGTTACTCATATTTACAAAAGGCAATACAGCAATACTTTTTTTTGAAACAGGAGTCTCAATATGAAGAACTTTTAAATCTACCGTTTTCCCTTTCAAAGAATTTGGAGACGGTTTCACAACTCCCTCATGATTAAGCGCAAACACTTCCACGTGCCGATCGATATTTTTAAATTTATACGAACCCATTGAAAGCGTTTTAATTTCAGGATGGTTATGAAGTTCATCTCTTAACTTATCAGAAATTAATATACAGCCGGCAACACCTAACGATTCAATTCGTGAAGCAGTATTAACCCCATCGCCAAATATATTACCATCATTAACAATGATATCACCAAGATGTATTCCCATACGAACAGGAACAGCAGGCGAATTGCAAAATATTAACTGCATTTCCAAAGCACATTGCACAGCCTGTACAGCACTTGTAAAAGTGCTGAGAGATCCATCGCCATAATATTGTACAATGCGGCCGTTAAATTTTTTATGCCCCTCTTCAAGAATTAAACGATGTCTGTCTTTTAACGTTATTGCTTCCTGCTCATTCTTCTGCATAAGGGCAGTATATCCCTCAATATCAGTAAACATAATAGCAGCTAATTGCCGGGATTGAAGCATGAAACAGCTTAAATTTAAAAAAGAAATTTACTAATATTTTTAAACAAAAAATTATTTCTCATTTTAGGTTTCTCTTAAGTAGTTTATGAGGATGCCTGTAAATAATCAGGATAAAAAAGGAAATCTGTTAACTTTATAATGAAGAATAAAAACTATGGACTACGTAGATTATTATAAAGTATTGGGGATAGATAGAAAAGCAACCACTGAGGATATTAAAAATGCTTATCGCAAACTTGCACGCAAGCACCATCCTGATCTTAACCCAAATGATAAAGAAGCTAATAAAAAATTTCAGCAAATAAATGAAGCCAATGAAGTTTTAAGTGACCCGGAAAAACGTAAAAAATATGACCAGTATGGCAAAGACTGGAAGCATGCCGAAGAATTTGAAAAACAAAGGCAATCGCAAAGACCATATTCAAATGCAGGCGGGCAAACATTTTCAGGTGGATTTGGTGAGGATGATTTTTCAGATTTTTTTGCATCTATGTTTGGCGGACAGCAAAACAGAGGGCAGGGAAGACAAACAAAATTTAGGGGGCAAGATTATAATGCTGAGTTGCAACTCAATCTGATGGATGCATACAAAACGCATCAACAAACAATTACCGTTAATAACAAAAATATCCGCATTACTATACCTGCCGGAATTGAAAACGGCCAGCAGATAAAATTAAAAGGTTATGGTGCACCGGGAGTTAATGGAGGACCAAATGGTGATCTTTACATTACGTTTTCAATTACTAACAACACTAAATTCAAACGTTTGGGAAATGATATTTATACAACAGAAGAGATTGATCTGTACACCGCAATTTTGGGCGGAGAAATTACTGTTTATACTTTAAGTGGAAAGGTAAAGCTGAAAGTGAATCCCGAAACGCAGAATGGTACAAAAATAAGATTGAAAGGAAAGGGATTTCCCGTCTATAAAAAAGAAGAACAATTTGGCGACCTGTTCATTACATTTTCTGTAAAAATTCCAACCAACCTTACAGAAAAGCAAAAAGAATTATTTAAGGAAATTTCAAAAACATCATCTTAAAAATTATTTTCTATGCCGGAACATTTAATACCCGCTGATGAATTTTGCACACATTACAAAGTTGAATATTCATTCATCAACTCTCTGCAGCAACATGGTTTAATAGAAATAACAACCATTGATGAAACATCTTTCATTGATGAAGAACATCTTCATAATTTAGAGAAACTTATTCGCTTACATTATGATCTGGATATAAATCTTGAAGGTATTGAAGCTATTACTTACTTGCTGAACAGAGTAAAAAATATGCAGAATGAAATTGTTGAATTGAGGAATAAGCTTAGCCTGTATGAGAATGATAATTTTTAATTGAAAGCTTTTGTATTTTTTTTAAATGGCCAATCATTTTTAATTTTTGCTTTAATAAAATACACAATCGTACCAATAAAAATTACTAAAAGCCCTCCTCCAATTAATTTACTTCCTGTAGAAAAAAATATAAACAGCCACATTGCAATTGCTATATAAACCGGCAATGGAAACAGCGGCATTTTGTAAGGAAATTCAGTTTCTGTTTTTGATCTTCTTAAAATTAATAAACCAATTCCCTGGCCTATAAACTGAATTAAAATCCGCATAGCAAGTATCGCATTAATAATATCTCCCAGCCTGAATAAAAGGCTGAAAATAAATGCTACCCCTCCTAAAAAAAGTAAAGAAACATAAGGGAAATTTTTTGTGGGATGCAGTTTTGCGAAAACAGAAAAGAACGAGCCATCAACCGCTGCAGCATACGGAATGCGGCTATAGCCAAGGGTTGCAGAGAATACAGATGCAAATGCTACCCAAAGAATTAAGCATGTTGCCACTTTTGCAGAGGCGCTCCCCATCAGTTGCTGAATAAAAACACTCACAACAAACTCACTGTCTTTAGCAATATGCCACGGCACAACGCTAACCACACTTACATTCATTAATAAATACAAAACGGTTATGCAGGCAATAGAAATGAACATACTCCGCGGAATATTTTTTGAAGGATTTTTTATTTCACCACCTAAATGACAAACATTGTAATAACCAAGATAACTATATACTGTTTTTACACTTGCAAAACCAATAGCTGTAACAAATGCATAATTAATTGTAAGCCCATCATTGATATGAGATATTGGTTGTAAAAAATTTCCATGAGCAATTCCGCCGCCAATTATCCAAAGCATGGTAATAATAACACCACCCCAAAGCAGTACACTTATTTTACCAATGGTTTCTATTTTGCGGTAAAGCATCAGTATTATCGCAATCACTAAAGTGCCGCTTACCATTTTGGAAGTAATATTATTTAGGGGCACGAGGTAAGAAAAATATTTTGCAAAGCCAATAGCAGCCGATGCTATTACCAATGGAGCCTGTATCATGGTTTGCCAAACAAACAAAAAACTCATTAATTTACCGGCACCCTTTTTTCCATAAGCCTCTTTTAAAAAGTTGTAACTGCCGCCGGCCTTTGGAAATGCTGCACCCAACTCACTCCAAATCATAGCATCAACAAATGATAAAGCTGCACCTGCAAGCCATGCATACAAAAAGTATGGCCCATTCATCATACCAATTACCATTGGCAATGTAATGAAGGGACCAATGCCAACCATATCAATCATATTAATGGCCGTGGCATGGCCTAACCCCAGAGATCGTTTTAAAGAAGACATTAACTCAAAAAATTAAAAGGTACAAAGATGCAGAAGAATGAATAAGAAAGGGCAAAAAAAAAGGTACAAGTGTTTGCCTGTACATTAAAAATTATTTGAAAGATTTACTATCAACCTCCGTTCTGAAATTAATTAAGTTTATTTTTTTTCAATAATTAATGCTCTTATCATTTGGCCATAATGCTGATGGTGTGATAATGCAGTAAGTGTTTGAGCAATTCTTTTTGTTTTTGTTGCATCTGTTTTCGCACTTTCAATCCAGTTACTGAAATATCTTTTATGCCCCGGGGTTAAAGTATTAAAAAAAGTAAGACTCTCAGGTTCATCCGCAAGGCATTCCATTAATTCTTTATTAAGTTGTTTGGGTTGTGTGTCTTCTTCCATTTTTACCAAAAGTATTGCACCCTTTCGCTTGCCAATTTTTTTTCTGATAGCAGCATTTAATGCCATTATAAAACTGCCACCACCCATTGGTAATAAAGCAATACTTTTAAAAGAATAATTATCTAAACTGCCCTTTACCCTGAATGACTTTTTATTATTTGGTTTTAATTTTTCGGCAATAGCAGCAGGAACTTCAATGTATGTCCAACCGGTTTTTTCACCCATGTCAGAAAATTTTTTTATGACAGCAGTAAATTGGATCATTAAAAAATATTGAGCCTTTGTAAATATTTAGTGAGCGGTTTTTAAAAGCAATTCTTTTAAATAATCTCCCCAGATGGCAGGGTTGGAGTGTGTTCCATGGCCTGATGTTTTATCTGTGATCGGCAATAAAATATATCTTCCATTCTTTACTTTCTTTATTTCTTTTTCCATTAATCCAAGCTCGGGAGGATTAACCTGATCGTCAGCAGAATTTACAGCAAACAATGGCGCTTTAATTTTATCTAAATAAGGCGAAGGATTATAATCTCTTGATGCATCAAATTGGTATATCAAATCGTTTGCATCAAATCTTGCTAAATAATTTTTTCTTAATTTCTCTAACATACTGTCTGCCTGCGCTCTTGTTGGTGCAGATTTTTGCCATTGCAAAGGGCTGCTGGTCATAAAAATAAAAGAAGAAATAGCGCCAGTTAATCCAACTTTTGGTTGATTTACATATTCTCCGTTCTTCCATTCAGGATCCATTTTAATAAGGTCTATTGCCATCTTGCGCTGTATCCTGTTTCTTCCTGCAATTTCTACCGGCAGGCTTGCAAGCGGCATAAGTGCATCCATAAAATCAGGATAAGTATATCCCCAAACCCACGAATGCATACCACCCATAGATGTACCCATCACCAATCGCAAATGATTAATTTTTAAATGTTCGGTAAGCAATTTATAATCTGCCAGCACCATGTCATCATAATTATATTTGGGGAAACGCATGCGCAATCCATCACTTGGCTTGCTCGATTTTCCATGACCAATACCATCGGGTAAAATGATAAAATATTTTTTGCCATCTAACAATTGACCATCGCCAAAAAGCCCGCCTGCAAACATTTCACTTAAAAATCCCTGGCCACTCCCTGAAGTGCCATGCATTATTAAAACAGCATTTACAACCCTACCGTTTTTATCTCTTACTGCTGTACCTATTGTTGTATAATGAAGATTGAGAGCAGCAAGGGATTCACCACTTTTAAATTTAAAATCTTTAATTATGAAATCGCCTTCAACAGGAGTAGGGTATTTATTTTGAGAATAGGGGATTTGGGTTGTTAGCAACAGTAATAAAAAAATATAATTTCTCATTTGTAAAAATGATTTCTTGCAATTTATAAAAAGTAGATAGGAAAAATTGCTAAAAGTAAGAGGATGAGTTTTTTCATTTACCGGAATCAATCTTAGTAAAGAATTTTATTTTATCTCCAGGGCAAGCAAACTATCATTTTCCAAAAAGGCTTCCAGTTCATCACCTACAACACATTCGCCAACGCCGGCCGGAGTTCCGGTAAAAATAAGGTCGCCAATATTTATGGAGAAGTAATTGGAAATATTTGCTACGATCTTATCAAAACTAAATATCATTTGAGAAGAATTTCCTTTTTGTACTACTTCTTTATTTTTTTGAAAAGTGAAGTTTATATTTTTTTTATCGAGTGAAGGAGTTATATCAATAAATTTTCCTACGGCTGCAGAGTTATCAAATGCTTTTGCTTTTTCCCACGGTAATCCCTTTTTCTTTAATTCATCCTGTATATCTCTTGCAGTAAAATCTATTCCTACAGTAATTCCATTATAATAATTAGCAGCATGTTTTTCCTGTATGTATTTACCGTTCTTGGCAATACGAAGCACCAATTCACATTCATAATGGAGTTCGTTTGTAAATTCAGGATAATAAAAAGGTGTGTGGCTTTGCAGCAAAGCACTTTTAGGTTTCATAAAAATTACCGGTTCATCCGGCACTTCGTTTCCCAGTTCCTTGGCATGGTCAGCATAGTTTCGTCCGATACAAAATATTTTCATAATAAGCTGCTTTTGGTCAGGTTCCGAGGTTTGGATAGCGAAAATATATAAAAACAATTTAAAAAAAGAAATATATCCAATGAGATTATGGAGTAGTAAAAGATAAGTTATTTACAAGGCTCATTGTTTTATCAATACCTATAGTAGCAAAGCTTTCTATCACCTCAATGGATTTTTCAATTTTAATTTTTACAAGTGGAATTTCTTCAGTAAACCATTTGCTTAAAACAAATTCTACCTGCATGCCTTTTGGAAAATTATTGCCAATACCAAAACGAAGCTTTGGATATACATCGGTTCCTAAAATATTTTGAATATCTTTTAAACCATTGTGGCCTGCATCACTGCCGCTTTTTCGCAGCCGAAGTTTATCAAGTGGTAATGCAATATCATCTACAATTGTTAGTGAATTTTCTAAAGGAATTTTCTCTTTATCGAGCCAATATTTTAGTGCCCTGCCGCTAAGGTTCATGAAAGTGGTTGGCTTTATACAAATAAATATTTTTCCTTTCCATTTTATTTCGGCCACATTTGCCAAACGTTTTGATTGAAAAAAACCTCCGTGTTTTAATACAAATGATTCCACTACATCAAAGCCAATGTTGTGGCGTGTATTAGCATATTCATCACCAATATTTCCAAGCCCTGTTATAAGAAATTTAGACATTTTACGGGACGAAGATAATAATCATACTTTTGTTTTATGGTAAAGACATGGCCGCTCTATGCAAAAATTACTGCTCTTATACTTTTAGTATATCTGGTATTATACGGATTATACCTGGGTCAGGATATTTTAGCTCCCTTAGGTTTTGCATTTCTTTTTGCAGTTTTATTACGTCCGCTGGAAAAAAAATTGATTAAATGGCATGTACCTAAAATATTAGCAATAGTTATTACGCTTGTAATTGCCATTTTATTTGTTGCAGGCCTTGTAACTTTTTTATCAAAACAAATAGGCGCCCTTGTAAAAGATTTACCGGCAATTAAACACAATCTCAATGATGTGTGGCATCAGTTTCAGAATTGGCTTTCCAATACGTTTAATTTATCCAGAGCGCAACAGGAAAAAATAATTCAAAAAGCCACGTCAGATACTAATCCTGTAGGTACCCTTGGGGTTGTTACTGCTTCAATTGCAACAATAACTTTAATTCCTGTTTACGTTTTTCTTTTTCTTTATTACCGTACTTTACTGTTACGTTTTGTTATTGAATTATTTAATCAGGAACATTATGAAAATGTGCAAAGCGTAATTCAGGAGATAAGATATGTAGTGCAACATTATATTACCGGCTTGTTAATTGAAACCGTTATTGTTGCTATTCTTAATATAGCAGGATTATTAATGATAGGTGCCCCATTTGCTATTTTGCTGGGTATTATTGCTGCTATCTTAAACCTGATTCCTTATATTGGCGGCCTGATATCCGTTTTGCTTACCGCACTTATTACTTTTACAAATACCGGATCAATCTCTATAGCACTTTGGTCTATCAGTATCTTTCTTGTTGTTCAGTTTATTGATAATCATTTTTTGGTACCAAGAATAATTGCTTCACGGGTACAATTAAATGCTCTTATTTCAATAGTAGGTGTATTGATTAGTGGTGCATTGTGTGGTGTAAGTGGAATGTTTCTCAGTATACCTTTAATAGCAATTTGTAAAGTTATATTTGATAAAGTGGATGAATTAAAACCATGGGGTAAACTTTTAGGAGATGATATACCTAAGGTAACAGTTTTAAAACATGTTTTAAAAAGAAGAAACAAAAAGTAATTGAAATACCTGAAAAAATTTAAAATTAGTATGCCGGTAAAATTATTAAAGAATCTTTATCTCAATAAAGTAATTATTCCTTTTTGGGTAAAAGAATTTTTGTAATAAGTATCATAGCCATCCAATATCCAGATATAAACTCCTACGGGAAGATCAACACCTTTAAGTTTACCTTTCCAATGATGAGTAATATCGGGATCATCATAAACAACCTGCCCCCACCTGTTGTAAATTTTTAAATGATTAATACTAACCTCGCCAACAATTTTAATTTTAAAGACATCATTTAATCCATCGTTATTTGCAGTAAAAGCATTAGGTGCATATA
>JALYYX010000384.1 GCA_030946075.1 Bacteroidota bacterium
ATGTATAAGTCAACTGATGCAGGAAAAACATGGACACATCTTGGATTAGAGAATGTTCAGCAAATTGGAGGGCTTGCTATTGATCCTAAAAATGAGAACAGGGTTTTTGTTGCAGCACTTGGTCACCCTTATGGTCCAAATTCTGAACGTGGTGTTTACAGAACAACTAACGGAGGAAAAACCTGGGAAAAAGTTTTGTATAAAGACGAAAATACAGGCGCTGTTCAGGTTACTATCGACCCAAAAAATCCTGATATAATTTATGCTGATATGTGGGCAGGCAGGCAGGGACCATGGGAGAATGGCAAATGGAACGGTGCTGAAAGTGGTTTGTATAAATCAACCGATGGCGGAAATAACTGGAAGAAATTAACGAAAGGATTGCCAACTACCAAAGAAGGTTTATCAAGAATAGGTTTTGGAATTTCACCATCTGATCCACAGCGTTTGTATGCTACCGTTGATTGTGGAAATCATGGTGGTATTTACAGGAGTAATGATGGTGGAGATTCATGGATGCTGATGAGTACCGATGAAAGATATTGGGGTAGGGGCGAAGACTTTGCAGAAATAAAAGTTGATCCTGATAATGCAGATATTGTTTATAGCGCAGATGTTGTTGTATGGAAATCTGTTGATGGTACTAAAACGTGGAATGCATTTCGTGGTGCACCCGGCGGCGATGATTATCATCGCTTGTGGATCAATCCAAATTTTCCTGATATAATTTTAATTGCAAGTGATCAGGGCGCAATCATTACTGTTAATGGCGGGCAAACATTTTCTTCCTGGTACAATCAGCCTACAGCTCAGATGTACCATGTGAGTACTGACAATGCTTTTCCTTACAATGTTTACAGTGGTCAGCAGGAGAGTGGCTCTGTTGGTATTGCATCACGAAGTAATGACGGGCAAATAACCTTTCACGATTGGCATCCTATTGGTGCACAGGAATATGGTTATATTGCTGCAGACCCATTAGATCCAAATATTATTTATGGTGGTAAGCTTTCACGATTTGATAAACGTACAGGGCAAGCGCAGGATATTCAACCCGAATCGGTACGAAGTGGGAAGTATCGTTTTTTGAGAACAGCGCCTGTTCTGTTTTCTCCTGTTGATAAAAAAACTTTATACTATGCAGGAAATGTTTTGTTTAAAACTTTGACTGGGGGTAAAAACTGGAGTGTGATAAGCCCTGATCTGTCAAGAGAGAGTTGGGATGTGCCTGCCAGTGTTGGAATATATACCACAGAAGGATTAAAGAAAATGCCTCGGCGTGGAGTGATATACACTGTTGCTCCTTCACCAAAAGATATAAATACCATCTGGTGCGGAACTGATGATGGATTGATTCATGTTACAAAAGATGGCGGTAAAGCATGGAAAAATGTTACACCTGCGGGAGTTACATCATGGAGTAAAATTTCTTTGATGGATGCTTCTCATTTTGATGTGAACACCGCGTATGCAGCTGTGAATAGCATCCGGTTGGATGATATGCATCCGCATATTTACAAAACTAAAGATGGAGGAGTAACATGGAAAGAGATTGTAAATGGTTTACCCAATGATCCGATAAATGTTGTAAGAGAAGATCCGATACGCAAAGGTTTATTGTATGCCGGAAGTGAGACAGCAGTATACGTTTCTTTTGATGATGGCGGCAATTGGCAATCGCTGCGGTTGAATATGCCGGCGACTTCCATACGTGATCTTGTTATTAAAGATGATGATCTTGTTATCGGTACTCACGGAAGAAGCTTTTGGATATTGGATGATATTACTTCTTTAAGGCAAATCACAAATCAATTAATTAACCAATCAACAATTTTATATAAGCCTGCAAATGCATATCGTGTTCGATGGAATACCTGGCCAGATACACCCTTACCCCAGGAAGAACCTGCCGGAGAAAATCCTCCTGATGGTGCTATCATTGATTATTATTTAAAAGAAAGAGGTGATAAAGAAGTAACACTTGAGATATTTGATGCAAGTAAAAAGTTGATCCGCAAATTTTCAAGCAATGATACTCCTTACAAAATTCCGCCGGTTAATATTCCGCTGTATTGGATACGTCCTCAACAAATACTTTCGCCAGAAGCAGGTGCACACCGTTTTGTATGGGATATGCATTACGCTCCCTTAAATGTTCCTGCAACTTATCCTATCAGTGCAACATTTAATAACACAGCCCCGAATGAAACATCACCATGGGTAATGCCTGGAAATTATGTTGCAAAATTATTTGTTGACGGAAAAACTTATGCTCAATCTTTTACGGTAAAAATGGATCCGAGAGTAAAAACATCTTTGGCAGGTCTTCAGCAGCAACATGATCTTTCATTAATGATTTACAATGATCGTTTGCAAATATTAAATGCATTAAAAGAAATAAATGATCTTAGAAGAAAGATAAAGGAAAAATTAGGGGATGCTACCGGCGCAGCAATAAGTGATCTTAATATGTGTGATACAGTGGTAGCAGCATTAGCCACAACATCATCAGATTCAAAACAAAATTTTAAAGGAGTAGACAGCCTGATGAATCTTGTATTTAATGTAATCCGGGGAAGTGATACGCCTCCAACCTCGCAGGCTGTAGCAGCCACAAAGAATATGGACGTTGCTTTTAAAACTGTATGGCAAAAATGGATGGAAGTAAAAAAGAAAATTAAAAATTGTTTAGGAGAACAATAATTGTTATTTCAGATAGCCAAGTTTTTTCCATGCGGCAACACCCTTTTTTATTAAAGCATTTAACTCTTTTTCATTTACCTGATCCAATTTTTTAATATTGAAACATGTTTTTCCTTTGAGTGTTTTTGACATTGTGGGAATGAGACCTATAAAATCGTCAGTATGATAATAAATAGGGAAGAAATAAAAACTTATCATGCTGTTCCTTGCAACAACTGAACAAAAATACATTCCCGGAACAATTTTTTTGGTGCTTCCGTAGGGTACGGGTTTGTTTCCCATAAGCTCATAAACCACACCAGGCTTATTTTTCGCAACCAGCATTGGTGGCGAATATTTTTTAAGAATTGAACTTATTTTATTAAAGATATCATCCCGATCTGCAGAGGTAAATGGCATTTTATTTTTTGTTTAGTGTATTACTATTTCGGAGAGTATTAACGGCATTAAATACTTTGCTGCACTTTTTGGAATATTTTAATGAAGGATTCATTCCATTATAAAAGCTAAGTATGTTTTGTTTTAAATCCTCATTTACATTTTTAAATTTATCAACTTCAAGAGTCAATACCAATTTATTATAAGTATCATCTCCAAGGCTATATTCGCAATGTGCAGTTGGCTTTCCTGTATCAAAATCCATATCTCTTAAATTAATATTTTGATTGTTTAATTGCTTTAAGTTTATGGTATAGTGCTTCATGATAGAATCAAAGCTTTCATCAAAATATTTTTCAGCTAAAGGTGTTGGCGTTTTAAATTTTAAAGCTCTTGTTGGCCCTATCTTAGGTAATACCCGGATAAATAAAGATAAAATTGTTGGAAAGAATCCGGGACGCTTGTAACCTGTTCCAAATGCTTTTTTATATTCTTTTTGATGCATTTTAAAGCGAAACTCTTTTGCCGTAATTGTGGAATGTTGTTTTACAATATCTTCTTTTTTTTGTGCCCAGGCGGCTTTGGTGATTACAGGAAAAATATTTGCCACTATCCAGCGAAAAGTTTCAACTGAGAGTGAAAAGCGGTGATTAAATACATCATTAATATCTAAACCGTAAGTTTCAAAAAATGCCCTTGCCAATACAGAGGTGTCAACTTTAAATCCGATGAAACCATGATAGTTATCGGTTGCATAATTTCCTTTTGCAATCTGTAGCACATCAAAACCAAACTCCATTCTCATATGCGAAATTTCATTTTCAGCATAGGTGATAACATTTCCGTATTTTCTTCTAAGATCAGGATATACAAGGGTTACGCTTTTGTTAGTGGCGAGGGGGTGGCCATAATTGTCGGCATTGTAATGTGATAAAAAACCTAATGCGAAAGAATACTGATTAATATTTTCCGCATCTTTAAGTAATGCACTAATCATATCCCCGCTTCTTACATAATGAATAAGATTTGTAAATAGAGGACTACCAAATGGGTAAAATCCCATATCGGGTGCAACAGCGCCGCCATAAGCATAAGCACGTGCTTCTTTTTGTTCTTCACCAGTGGATGATGGGTATTTTAATTTGAGCAATGGCAAAATGGACCTTTCCCAGGCAGCATCAATAATGGCTTCATGAGTAAGAACTCCAAAAGAAAATGCATTAATAGGAAGAAATAAAAAAAGGAATACGATTAGATTTTGAGTAAAAATTCTTTTCATTATAAGAATTTATAATCACAATTTAACCAAAATCATTTATAAAGAAATTGTTTATAGTTCCCGTTATTTTGCAACAAACATTTTTTGCATCATTGTGGCATCACGTTTATAAATATCATCTCTAAAATTTAGTTGCCCATTTTCATCAACCCATGCAGTGTAATAAGTAATAATAACCGGAACCGGATCTTTAATTTTTACAAATTTCTCATTGCCGCTATTCATGGCATCAATAATTTTTTCCGGCGGCCATTCACTGTTGTCCTTTAAAAGATATTCCGCCATTTTTAGGGGGTCGCTCAATCGAACGCAGCCATGGCTGTATGCTCTTTTATCCTGGTTAAATAACCCCTTTGCCGGCGTATCATGAAAATAGATGTTGAAGCTGTTTGGAAATAAAAACTTTACTTTGCCTAAAGAATTTTTTTCTCCCGGCAATTGCCTTATAACTGGCAGGCCGCCTGCATTTCCTGTTACCTCCATATTCTGCGAAGCTAAATAGTTAGGATTGCTGGCCATGTGTGGCATAATTTCTTTTTTCACAATGCTTGGGGGTACATTCCAGTAGGGGCTGAAAACAATTGTGCTAAGCTTACCGGTAAACATCATTGTATTATGTCCTTCTTTTCCAACAACTACATCCATATCAAAAATTTTATTTTTACCATCTAAAAAATGTAATTCAAACTCAGGAATATTTACGAGAATAAGCTTTCCTTCAGGCTCCTGCGGCATCCATCGCATGCGGTTAAGATTTACTAATATTTGTTCAATCCTTTTTTCTACAGGAACATTCAGATCTTTAATGATAGTGGCTGTTATTGTACCATTAGGCTTGTAACCCAACCGATTTTGAAATTGTTTTATTCCATTTACAAGCGTGTCATCAAACATTCTGCTTGTATCACCTGCAGGCATATCGCCTGTAATTTGCAAATGCCTTTTTAATGCTGCAATTGAAGGAGAAGAAGCTCCTTTTTTAAATTGTTTCGCATCAGCATTTATTTGTGGCCAGCCTCCATTTTTTGCTATATCTACATATTTAATTAATTGTTGTTTCAGCAGTTTGTAAGAATTATTAACATCATCGTAATATTTTTCATCTTTATGTTTCTTGTTTATTAACGAATCTGCAAAATTTATCGGCTCTTCTTTTTTAACCGGAATAAAACGCTCCATTTCCTTGCGCTTTACATATCCTTTTTCATAATTTTCTAACGTATGTTTTATGAAATGCTCTGTTAGCATAAGCTCAGTATTTATAATAGATTTATCGCTTGCGCTCACTTTAAGGCTGGAGTCAGCAATCAAATCATCCATCTTTTTTTGCAGCGTAATATTTTTTAATGATGTGTCTCCTGTATAAATTTCATAATTATGAATATTCCAGAATGCAAGCGCCTGTTCTGCTAAACCGGTAGAGGAAAACCAGGCAAACTGATAATTGCGTGTGTTATAAAAACTGCGTATACGCCGCGATATTGAGTCTGGTAATTTTTTTTGGGTAATATAAGCCTCAACAGTATTGCTGTCCATAAAAATATCGTTGTAGGCGTTTGCACGGTTAATGCTGTAATCTCTTTTTGATATTTTCTTTTCTTTCTCTGACGAACTTTCATTGCTGCTGTCGTTGGCTGCATGTTTAGTAGTTTGTTCATTGCTGTTACATGCAATAAAAAGGCTGCACATTATGGCAGCTGAGGTAAATATTTTTTTCATGTTATTCTATTTGCAAATGGTATGCCTAAGGCAATATTTTTTTGATGATTACATTTTTTATCTTGCAACAATGTTACAGCACGAAGATACATACAGGCATAAAGGTTTAAGAAAAAAATTAATTGATACGATAAGAGATAAAGGGATTACAGACGAAAAAGTGCTGGATGCAATGATGAATATTCCCCGTCATTTTTTTTTAGATACAGCATTACAGGATATTGCTTATGAAGACAGGGCTTTTCCCATTACAGAAGGGCAAACAATTTCTCAGCCATACACTGTTGCTTACCAAACGCAGTTACTGCAAGTGAATCAGTATGATAAAATTTTGGAAATAGGTACCGGGAGTGCTTACCAGGCAACTATTTTAGCAGAGATGGGTGCACAGGTATTTACAATTGAGCGCCAAAAAAAGCTTTTTGAAAAGAATAAGAGCTTTATTTTAAAAACTAAATACCCTGGTATAAAATTTTTTTACGGAGATGGTTTCGAAGGCTTGCCAACATTTGCCCCATTTGATAAGATAATTATAACAGCCGCAGCTCCGGAGATACCTCCAAAATTATTAACTCAATTAAAAGTGGGCGGTAAAATGGTTCTTCCTTTGGATGAAAATATTCACCAACGAATGGTTCGTATTACAAAAAGTACCGATAGCAGTT
>JALYYX010000387.1 GCA_030946075.1 Bacteroidota bacterium
ACAGCAAATTTTAATCGCAATTCCTGAAGGTGCAAATGAAGAAGAAAAAAATAGTGCTGCAAAAATTGCAGATTCAGTTTACCATGTACTGCTTGCGGGTAGCGACTTTGGTGAAATTGCAAAAAATATCAGTAATGATAAAATGACTTACATGTCTGGGGGTATTATGCCCGAGTTTGGTGTAGGAAAGTATACGCCTGCTTTTGAAAATAAAGTTTTTGCATTACAGAAAGATGGTAATATTACCCCACCCTTTCAAACCGAATTTGGTTATCATATTGTAAAACGAATTTCGCATACAAATATTCCGGAAGATAAAAATGATGCAGGTTATTTATACTCTTTAAAACAACAGGTGCAGCAGGATGTACGAATTGCATCAGCAAAAGAAAAGTTTGTAAACGATGTTTTACAAAAATTGAATTACAGAAAAAATAATGCAGTTAATGAAAATGACCTTTGGAAATTTACTGACAGCTTTACAACTGCTAACAAAAAAATAATACTTCCTAAACTGAATGATAAGACAATTTTATTTTCATTCGGAGCCACACCTTTAAAAGTTAGTGACTGGCTTACGTTTATTAAGGAATACAAAACAAATTCTTACAAAGGAGAAACCAACAAAGAATTACTAAATAAATTTATTTCAATATCAGCACTGGATAATTACAGGAAAAGATTGCATGAATTTAACCCTGATTTTAAATACCAGTTACAGGAATTTAAAGAGGGAAATATGTTATTTGAGATAATGGAAAGGAATGTATGGAACAAGGCATCGGCTGATAGTACGGGACTAAAAAATTATTACGCTCAGCATAAAACAAAATATACATGGAATGAAAGCGCAGATGCAATTTTAGTTTCGTGTGCAAATGAAAAAATTGCGGAAGACGCAGCAGAACAATTTAAAAAGGGCAAGAGTTGGAAACAAATCTCAGAAGGTAATTCGCAGATACAAACTGACTCAGGAAGATATGAGCTAACTCAACTTCCTTTAAAACCAAATACTACGCTGAGTTTGGGAATGATAACAGAGCCTCTAATAAATAGCACCGATGGCACTGCATCAGTAGTAAAAATTTTAAATTTATATCCCGCCAATCAACAACGCAGTTTTGAAGAGGCCCGCGGTTTAGTGATAAATGATTATCAAAATTTTCTGGAAGAAAAATGGCTTGAACAACTAAAAAAGAAATATCCTGTTAAGATTAATGATAAAGTTTTTAAATCATTATTATAATTAAAAATTTGGCTTCCACAATATCAGGCTCTCTTCCCCGTTTTTGATAAATAACATTTGCAGCGTTTATACTGCCAAAGCTTACACGAAAACCTATGAAAAACATTTTTGGCTTATCAGCCCTTTGCCTGTTTATTTTTTGTTCCTGCTCCAAGGCAAAATTAGCACCAGTACAAACCGGACACGGTACAACCGCCAGCTTGTTTACAAAATACACTATCCGAAGCGGCCAAAATTATTGCGATGGAAATTCATATACAGCAACGTCGTACGCTGAATTAAAATTTGTTGCCAGGTTTGACAGCACTGCAATTTATACAACTGTAAATTCTTATAACCAGCTTGATATAAATAAATTATATGGCTTTTCTGATAACAATGCACAGCATCAGCAATTCAGCGCAAGGTTTGGATGGCGCTGGAGCGACAATGCCCTAAGGCTTTTCGGTTACGTTTATAATGATGGTATCAGAAGTTCAAAAGAGTTAGGCATAGTAAGCATAGGATCTGAGATCAATTGTTCAATTAAGGTAAATCCCAAAAGTTATATTTTTTCAATGAATAATATCATAGATTCTTTACCCAGAACCAGTACCACTCAAACAGCAACGGGCTATAAATTATTTCCTTATTTTGGTGGTGATGAAACCGCACCTCACACAGTTTACATCTGGATAAAAGAATAAATACATCCTAATCAATTTTCATTTTTTGTAATTTTCAATACAGTAATTAGAGTACCTTGTGATGCTCCTTTTAAAAGGATTTCTGTATGAAAAAAATTTATCTTTCTTTATTTTTTATTCTTTCGATATTCCCTTTTGCAATAGCTCAATATCAACTGTCCCCGGAATCTATCCGTTGGGCTGATAGCGTTTTTAATACTTTGAACAATGATGAGCGAATTGCACAATTAATGGTTTTGCGAGGGAGTTCAATTGGAGCAAAAGGTGTTGTATTTTTTGATGACCAGGTAAACGCTGCCATTGCAAAATATAATGTAGGAGGTGTTTGTCTTTTTCAGGGTGCACCTGTAAAGCAAGCAAACATGGTCAATCATTTTCAGGGGATAGCAAAAACACCTGTGCTTATTTGCATTGATGCAGAGTGGGGGTTGGGAATGCGGATGGACAGTATCATTCCGCTTAATCACCAGTTAATGCTCGGCGCAATGCAGGATGCTTCCATCGTATATAATTATGGAAAATTAGTGGGAGAACAATTAAAACGTGCAGGTATTCAATGCAACTATGCACCTGTTGTTGATATAAATAATAACCCTAACAACCCCGTAATTAATGACAGATCTTTCGGAGAAGATAAATACAAAGTTGCATTGTATGGAGTGCAATACATGAAAGGAATGCAGGATGTTGGTGTGCTTGCTACTGCTAAACACTTTCCGGGGCATGGTGATGTTGCTGTTGACTCTCACTTAGATCTTCCTGTGATAAATAAATCAAGAGAGCAACTGGATTCACTGGAGCTCTATCCTTTCAAAGAAATGTTCAAGGCAGGTGTTGGTAGTGTAATGGTAGCGCATTTGTATATTCCTGCCATTGATAATACTCCCAATACAGCAACCTCTATCTCTGAAAAAAATGTAACAGGTTTATTAAGAAATGAATTAGGGTACAAGGGATTAACTTTTACAGATGCGTTAAATATGCAGGGTGTAGCAAAATTTTTTCCGGGAGGAGAAATTTCTGTGCAGTCTGTAATTGCAGGAAATGATATGCTTTGCCTTCCGGCAGATGTACCTGCAAGTATTGAGGCAATTAAAAATGCTATAGCAAACAATAAAATTTCGTGGAATGATATCTATGTAAAATGCAAAAAAGTTCTTGCTTACAAATACATGTATGGTTTGGCAAATGCAAAGCCTGTAAACACCGTAAACCTTACCAATGACCTTAACAGCGGAATAAATGAAATGAAAAAAAGAGTTGCAGAAAATGCGATCACTCTTTTAAATAAAAAAGATGATTACTTTTTTCCTTTGCAAAAAAGTAATCAAAAAAATAAAGATGTAAAAGAAATCGCTTATGTGGGAATTGGTTTAAGTATAGATAATGCCATTTCTAAAAGAATGAAAACCGATTATAATGCGGATGTTTTTTATTTTAATTATAAGCAGGATGCACAAAGAATTTTATCAACAGTAGAGCTGATTAAAAACCGTTATAAATCAGTAGTGATAGGTATTCATGCATACAACCGTTTTCCGGCAAATAATTTCGGAATGAGTAAAAGTGCTATAAGCCTTGCTCAGCAATTACAACAGCAAACTACTAACAATGTCACTTTTGTTTTCGGGAATCCTTATGCAATAAAAAGCTTTTGTGATGCAAAAAATTTAATTGCCTGTTATGAGGATGATGAAATAACACAAAATGCTGCTATGGATTTACTGGAAGGTAAAATTTTTGCAAAGGGAAAACTTCCTGTTACCGTTTGTGATAATTATAAATATGGCAGCGGAATTATTCTTACCAATAATTCTTTACCCGTTGTTGACCCAAAAACGCTTGGCTTTGATGCTGCCAAATTACAGGTGATAGATTCAATTGCCAATGATGGAATTGAGAAAGGCGCTTACCCGGGCTGTGTAGTACTTGCGGCAAAAGATGGGAAAATTATTTATGAAAAAGCATTTGGAAAATATGATTATGATAAACCTGATTCAGTTTCGCTGCAATCAATTTTTGATATGGCATCCGTAACAAAAATTTGTGCCACTACCTTATCAGTAATGAAATTATATGATGAAGGCAAGATCGATTTGCAAAAAAAATTAGGCGATTATCTGCCCTGGGTGAGAGGAAGTGACAAAGAAAATCTTATAATAGAAAATATTTTGTTGCACCAGGCCGGGCTTATTCCCACAACACAATTTGTTAAGGAAACACTTGACAGTGCAACAAAAACTCCGCTTGCAAAATATTATTCTTCTAAGCAAAGTGATTCATTCAGCATCCGCGTTGCAGAAAATTTATACATAAGAAATGACTGGAGAGATACTATGTATAAACGAATGTTGCAAAGTAAACTGGGCGCATCAGGCAAATATGTTTACAGTGATAATGATTTTATTTTCTTGGGAAAAATAGTAGAGGCGCTCAGCGGACAAACTTTAGATGAATATGTAAAGAAAACTTTTTATGATCCGTTAGGATTAAGCGCTACAGGGTTTAAGCCAAGGGAAAGATTTTTATTGAACAGAATTGTTCCCACAGAAACAGAAAAATCATTCCGTTTACAACATCTTCGCGGCGATGTACACGATCCGGGAGCATCAATGTTTGGTGGTGTTGCAGGCCATGCAGGCTTATTCAGTACCGCGTACGATCTTGCTGTTATCATGCAAATGCTGTTGAATGGAGGATCAATTAACGGGCGGCAATTTATAAAGCCAGAAACAATAAAGATGTTTACATCTTATAACAGCGATATTAGCCGCAGAGGTTTTGGGTTTGATAAACCTGAAAAAAACAACGACACACTTAAAGAACCTTATCC
>JALYYX010000389.1 GCA_030946075.1 Bacteroidota bacterium
ATCCCGAATACAATGAAAGTAAAATTCCAACAGACCAATATATTCAGGACATCCAGGGATATTACTTTGCGCAAACAGGTAAAGGAGAATTTACGGACAGTGAAGTATCAATGCGAAGCAATAAAGAAATTTACGAATTGATTTTACAGAAGAAAGAGGAACTGCTTTCAATTGATAATGAAGTTCAGTTTATTTTTTCCCATTCTGCTTTAGGCGTTGGTTGGGATAATCCCAATGTGTTCAATATTGCAACGCTTAATCTTTCTTATTCAGAAATTAAAAAACGTCAGGAGATAGGCAGAGGTTTGCGGATATGTGTAAACCAGCAAGGACAACGTATTTATGATGCTTTAAATGTTGAAGATGCAAATCGAATTAACCAGCTTACTGTAATTCCGAATGAAACTTATGAAACATTCGTAACGCAGTATCAGGAAGAAATAAAAGCAATTTATGGAAGCACGAATGCAGGTGCAGGCATGACTCATACACACAAAGGAGTGTCACAGGATGAAGTAAAATTTAAACGCAATCCTTCTGATTCAATTGATAAAGCCTTTAAACGCTTTTGGAATTCATTAGCGAAGAAAACAGATTATGTTGTTTCTTTCAACGAAGAAAACTTAATCCAAAAATCAACAGAAGAAATAAATAAAATTACCATTCCTGATTATGTAGCCGAAGTAAGCAGCCGGAGCATTAGTGCACTAAGCGAAGAAGAAATAACAGATGAATTTGGCGGAACAGAAACCTACAAACTAAAGGCAAAATTCACAGCCCTTGATTTAGTAGAAGAGCTTAGTGAAACTACAGGACTGAGTTATAATACGCTTTTTGAAATTGTAAAGAATATAAATAATCATGAAGAGTGGATAAAAAATCCGCCGAGATTTGTTCATGAAGCTTCTGCAATAATTAAAAACACAGAACTCAATGAAATGCTAAGAGGTTTAGATTATGAATTAACAGGCGAAGAGTATCCATTTAATTTTAATGATTATGTAAAAAATATTTCAGCAAATAATGTAATTGAAACACCCAATAAAGGTGTGTTTGATAAAATGATTTATGACAGCTATATTGAAAGAACTTTTTGTATTGGTGCTGACAGAGATGCAGAAGTTGTTTGCTTTATCAAACTTCCATCATGGTATCAAATAAAAACTCCTATTGGGGATTATGAACCCGACTTTGGATTAGTAATGAAACGTAAAAGTTTGAAGAGCGGAATTGAAAGTGAATTTTATTTTGTGATAGAGACCAAAGGAACAAATGATATTAACGATAAAAAAGCATTGACTGAAAGTGAATGGTATAAAATAAAATGCGCTATGAAACACTTTACCACATTAGGTGTTGAAGTTTATTACAAAGCGCCGGTAAAAGATTACGCATATTTTAAAACAGAAGCAGACAAAACTATTAACACTGTAACAGCATAAACGAAATGGAGAATATAAATGATATTATGCCACTAAGCAATGATTGGAATAAGGAAAGATTAGCAACCCTGAAAAACCTTTTTCCAGACTTATTTACCAATGAAGGCAACTTGAACATTGATGAACTAAAAAAAATAATTGACCCCAAAAGCATTACAGAAACGGAACGCTACGAGTTTCGCTGGTTTGGAAAAACCCAGGCAAAACGAAATGCTTTTACACCTACCAATGCCACTTTAATTTATGATGAGCACCGAAGTGTAAACCCAACTGAAACTGAGAATATAATTATTGAAGGTGAAAATTTAGAGGTTTTGAAATTATTAAGCAACAGTTATAGGGAACAAGTGAAATGCATTTATATTGACCCGCCATATAATACGGGAAATGATTTTGTTTATAATGATAATTATACGGAGGACAAAAAACCATATTGGGAACAAACAGGTGTTACCGAGAATGGGGTAAAGATTGATACTAACGTTGAAACCGATGGTCGTTTCCACAGTAATTGGTTGGATATGATGTATAGTCGTTTATTAATTGCAAGAGCACTTTTAAAACC
>JALYYX010000400.1 GCA_030946075.1 Bacteroidota bacterium
GCCCAAACCCCTGCATAAAAATCTGCCTGCAGTTCCATCTTTACTGAATATTTATTGTATTCGGTTTCATTCAGTCGCCGTTGCAATCTTTCCATTTTATCAGTAATACCAAAAAGATATTGAATATGGTGGCCCACTTCATGCGCCACAACATAAGCCATTGCAAAATCGCCTGATGCGCCAAATCTATTTTTAAGTTCATCGGCAAAAGAAAGATCGATGTAAACCTTATGATCCTGCGGGCAATAGAATGGGCCGGTTGCTGCGTTGGCGCCGCCACAGCCGGACTCAGTGGAATTGCGAAACAAAACGAGCGTTGGTTTAGGATATTGTTTCCCCATATCGCCGAAAATTTTGTCCCAAACATCTTCTGTTTCTTTTAAAACAACTTTTACAAATTTTGCTCTTGTATCATCTGCGGCTTTTTGTTCGGTGCTCATCTCCTGCTGCTGGCCTTGCGGCAATACCTGTTGCAGGTCTGAAATATTTCCATCTCCCAAAAAAAATTTCGCTATCATAAATATCACACCAATCACTCCACCGCCAATTGCAAGGGGGCCTCCGGTAACACCGCGGCGGTCATCTACGTTTGTACTTTCTGCTCTGCCTAACCAATCCATAATATTATTTTTAAGATGAGATAAGAAAAGATACTACAATTATGCCGTAAAAATTACCAATGCAAAATTATTACATAAGTTTTTTCTAAGGGATGTGTAAGACTACAATTAATTTGGATAAACTAAATTTTTTGACAATAAAATACTAAAAAAATTAGTGTTAATAAAATTTAATTTCTATCTTTGAATAAATAATAACTTAGATACATCAATTAAAACAGACACAACATGAGCAATTCAGAAAAATTAAAAGCATTAAAATTAACTATTGACAAAATAGATAAAGACTTTGGGAAGGGTAGCGTAATGATGATGAATGAAAGATCTCAGGAGCCGCAGGAAGTTATCTCCACGGGTTCCATAGGGTTAGATGTTGCCCTTGGCATTGGCGGCTTACCTAAAGGGAGAGTGGTTGAAATTTATGGCCCGGAATCTTCCGGTAAAACTACACTGGCCATTCACGTTATTGCAGAAGCCCAAAAAAAAGGTGGCATGTGTGCTTTCATTGATGCAGAGCATGCTTTTGATAGTGGCTATGCAAAAAAGTTAGGGGTAGATGTGGACAACCTTTTAATATCGCAACCGGATTATGGAGAACAGGGTTTGGAAATTGCTGACAGACTTATTCTTTCCGGCGCATTGGATGTTGTAGTGATAGACTCTGTTGCAGCCCTTGTACCAAAGGGAGAGCTTGAAGGAGAAATGGGTGACAGCAAAATGGGGTTGCAGGCAAGGCTTATGAGCCAGGCATTACGCAAACTAACCGCAACAATAAGCAAGACAAACTGCTGCTGCATATTTATTAACCAGCTTCGTGATAAGATTGGTGTAATGTTTGGCAACCCTGAAACAACTACAGGCGGTAATGCTTTAAAATTTTACGCTTCAGTCAGGCTTGATATACGCAGAATGGCTCAGATAAAAGATGGTGATGAAGCGGTAGGCAATCATGTAAAGGTGAAGGTGGTAAAAAATAAGGTTGCCCCTCCATTTCGTGTGGCAGAATTTGATATAATTTTCGGTGAAGGCATTTCTAAAACAGGAGAAATAATTGATATGGGTGTGGAAATGAATATCATTCAGAAAAGCGGAAGCTGGTTTAGCTATGATGCAGCAAAGCTTGGCCAGGGCCGGGATGCAGTAAAACAACTGCTAACAGATAATCCTGAATTATTAAACGAGCTTGAAGGAAAAATAAGAGCTAAAATTGCAGAAGTAACAACAGCATAATTAAAAATTATATTGGGTTAGTAAGCCATCCCGAAGTAATAGGGATGGCTTTTTTATGCTGATAAATATTTATAATTTTTACGGATAATTTTTACATCTTCCCAAACCTCATATTCGGCAGCATACCATTCGTCAGCAGATTGAAGACTAAGATCAGGTAAAGAATTTAACTGCGATGGCAACCCCGTTGTTGAAAGCACACCCGGTTTTAGTTTTGGTAATTCTTTTAAATAAAATGCATACCCCACCCACGTTTTATGAAGAAACAAAACAGAAAATACATTCTTAAAGAAAGAAGATGGTTTTTTTTGCAGCAAAAAATGAAAGGGAAATGTTAGAATAAAAAACAAGCTAATTGTTATATCAATTAATTTTTTATTTCTCTGTGAAACCTGAGCAGATAAACGAAATTCTTTAGCTGAAATAATTTTACCGCCTTCATTTTTACTATCGCTGCCAACAATTCCTCTTGAATCGGCTGCATGAAATTTTATTCTTAAATGTTGAGGTAACTTTTCAACCTCTTCAATTATTTTTTTAAAAGATAATTCCCTTTCGCAGAAAATAATTTCTTTTATTGAGTAGGTTGTAACAAGGCTTTTTAACAGGCCTAGATGGCCTATAGTTCCACGTTCTTCTATTTCATTTATGGCAACACGGCCAAGTACCCTTTCACGCATTCCGGCAGCATCCATTATTCTGTTTATTATAGAAAAGTCTTCTTGTGTACATGCAATAATTGTTTGACGATGCTCATGCGCCTCAGCAATAGTTAGCAGTTTCCAATTCACCAACAAGCGCCTTATCAGCGTTATTAAAATAAATGCCAGCAAAGAGCCAAACACTAAAATTCCTCTTGAGAAACGAAGACTTTCCGGCAACAAGGCATAGCATGATAATAAAATTAAAAACGCAACCGCAGTAGAATTGTTTAACCGTTTTTGTTTGTATCCATTGTCATACAAGCCTGAGTAATATGATACGGCTAAAAAAATTAAAGTAAATACCGGGAAGGCAATAATAAGCATATTAGGAGAGTAGTTAACTTCCTTCTTTACATATAAATTCCACAGTAATTTAATCACCCAAAAACTTAGTAAGATTGTAGCGGCATCTATCATTGGCAACCCTATCCACCTTATAAAATTAGCGGCTGCAGAAAAAATTGCCCTGAAAAAAATTGCTATCTGAATGAAAAAATTAAAGACTTTTCCCTTTTGCCCCCCATAATGCTTCCTGGCAAAAATGCTCATAGCCTTGTAAAATATTTTTACATAATTGAGATTTCCCTTCCGGGTGCTCTCGCCTTTAAAATGTATTATTGTTGTCTCAGCAAAATAATAATTTTTATATCCCGCTTTCTGAATACGGTAGCTCATGTCAATATCTTCCCCATACATAAAAAAAATCTCGTCAAAGCTTCCGACGATGTCAATAATTTTCTTAGGTATTATCATAAAGGCACCGGCCAAAACATCTACCTCGTTATTTTGGTTTTCATCAAGATTACCCAAATAATATTTTGAAAATGCTTTAGAATGAGGGAACGCTTTTGCAAATCCGGTAAGCTTATACAAGGATGTGACAGGCGAAGGAAATGACCGTTTGCTCTCTTTTAAAAATTTTCCAGACCCATCGAGCATCTTTACACCAAGTGCTCCAGTATCAGAATTAGATTCGAAAAACAGTATACATTTTTTAAAACAATCTTCGGGCACAATAGTATCGGGGTTCAAAAACAAGATATATTTTCCCGTAGCCTGATTAACAGCAATATTGTTTGCTTTGGCAAATCCAAGATTGGAATCATTCCATATAAATTTTATTCCGCTGAATTTATCTTTAAAAAAATCCTTGCTACCATCGGTGGAATTATTGTCTACAACAAAAATTTCTGTCTGCAATCCATACGAAGCTTTTACAACAGAACACAGGCACTGCTCTAAAAAATATTTAACGTTGTAATTAACTATGATAACGGAAAGTTGCATCGTATTTATAACAGCTAAATTAATGTTGTATTGTTGAATACAACATTGTTTGTTGTATTGCATTAACGATGTTGAACAATTAGCCTTATAAACTATTTTTCATAGATTATCTTTGCTACATGTTTACATCCGCATTACTGCGAGCCACAGAAGCCGGCGTTAATGAATTGAAAAGGTTTTTTAATGGCTCTTTTAAAATATCGAATAAAGAAGGAATAAATAACCTGGTAACCGAAGCTGATCATGCGTCTGAATCTGCAATTATCAATGTAATAAAAAATGATTTTCCTAACCATTCTATTCTTAGTGAAGAATGTGGAGCATCCGACAATACAAGTGAATATAAATGGATAATTGACCCTATTGATGGCACGGTAAATTTTGCCAACGGTATACCTATCTGTTGTGTAAGTGTTGCATTGGAACATAATGGTAAAATAGTTTTAGGCGCTGTTCATAATCCCTTTTTAAATGAATTGTTTTTAGCTGAAAAAGATTGCGGAGCAACACTAAATGGAAAAAAAATTCAGGTAAGTAATAAAACAGAAGTGATAAAAAGCTGTCTTGTTACCGGCTTTCCTTATACGTACCTTGATGAACCGAATGGGCCTTTACAAATATTTGAAAAACTTATTCGGCGGGGAATTCCTGTTAGGAGATTAGGAAGTGCTGCCATTGATTTGTGCTGGGTTGCCGCAGGAAGATTTGATGGGTTTTATGAACATAAGCTTTCTGCATGGGAT
>JALYYX010000042.1 GCA_030946075.1 Bacteroidota bacterium
AGAGAAACAGATTTTAAAGCACAAACCTCAACCGTTTTAATGATCGATATTTCTCACTCCATGATATTATATGGAGAAGACAGGATAACTCCTGCAAAAAAAGTGGCTATGGCGTTGAGTGAATTGATAACTACAAAATATCCTAAAGACACTTTGGATATTGTAGTATTTGGTAATGACGCATGGTCAATTGAAATAAAAGATCTTCCGTATTTGCAGGTGGGGCCCTATCACACCAACACAGTTGCCGGGTTGGAACTTGCTATGGATATTTTAAGAAGAAGAAAAAATCCTAACAAACAAATTTTTATGATTACCGATGGCAAGCCAACCTGCTTAAAAGTTGGCAAGCGTTATTATAAAAACAGTTTTGGGGTTGACAGGAGAATTTTAAGCCGGTGTATGAATCTTGCAGCGCAATGTAAAAAAATAAAAATACCTATCACAACTTTTATGATAGCCAGCGATCCTTACCTGCAGCGGTTTGTAACAGAATTTACTGAAACAAATAATGGCAAAGCATTCTTCGCATCTCTCGACAGGTTAGGCGCTTTTATGTTTAAAGATTTTGAAAGCGGAAAGAGGAAAACAGTTTATTAGTTTGTCTGAACCACGATTTGGGGAGATTAAAAAGATTATTAAAAAAAACAATGAAAGACATTAAAACACTCGGCGAATTAAAAAAAACCCAATACGTTTCAAGAAGTATTAAAGAAGAAATACGACAGAATCTTATAAAAAAAATAAGTAAGAAAGAAGTTACTTTCCCCGGCATTCTTGGTTATGAAGATTCAGTGATTCCTGATACAGAAAGAGCATTGCTATCAAGACATAATATTTTGTTTTTGGGTTTACGTGGCCAGGCAAAAACAAGAATGGCAAGGCAGATGACAGACTTGCTGGATGAATATATTCCTGTTATTGCAGGCAGTGAAGTAAATGATGATCCGTTTGCACCGCTTAGCCGTTATGCAATAAACCTGCTGGAAGAGAAAGGCGATGAAACACCAATAGAATGGCTGCATCGCAGCGAACGTTATGGTGAAAAATTAGCAACACCGGATGTTAGTGTTGCGGATCTTATCGGCGATATTGACCCTATAAAAGCCGCTAATTTAAAATTGAGTTATGCTGATGATCGAGTAATTCATTATGGTATTATTCCACGCAGCAACCGCGGCATTTTTGTAATAAATGAATTACCCGATCTGCAGGCACGTATTCAGGTTTCGCTTTTTAATATTTTAGAAGAAGGTGACCTGCAGATAAGAGGTTTTAAATTAAGATTACCACTGGATATTTTATTTGTGTTTACCGCAAACCCTGAAGATTATACAAACCGCGGTGCTATTGTTACACCATTAAAAGATAGAATAGAAAGCCAGATACTTACCCACTACCCTTCTTCGATTGAAACATCTCTTTTAATAACTGAACAGGAAGCAGAGATACATCAGGATCAAAATAAAAGAGTAAAAGTCAGCGATCTTATCAAGCGATTAATTGAGCAGGTTGCCTTTGAAGCAAGAGGAAGTGAATATGTTGATAAAAAAAGTGGCGTCTCTGCAAGGCTTACCATTGCTGCATTTGAGAATGCCATAAGCGCTGCGGAAAGAAGAGCTATCATTAATAAAGAAAAAGAAACACAGGTTTGGATAAGCGATCTTTCGGGTATCATTCCATCTATCACCGGGAAAATTGAATTGGTGTATGAAGGTGAACAGGAAGGTCCATACCAGGTTGCTTATAATTTAATGGAGAAAGCAATCCGCACACAGTTCGCAAAATATTTTCCTAATCCTGATACATTTAAAAAGAAAAAGACTACAACAGGAGTTGCAGATGATAATCCTTATCGTGCTATCACCCGCTGGTTTGATGCAGGCAATCATCTGAATGTTTTTTTTGAAAGCAAAGATGACGACAAAGTACAATTGCTTTATAAAGTGGATGGCTTGTACGGAATTGTAAAAAAATATTTTCCAAATGCCAATGCAAAAGAAAATGCATTGCTGATGGAATTTGTTTTGCACGGACTTGCAACACATTCACTCATCAGTAAAAAAGTTGTGGAAGGTAAAATTGAATTTAAAGATTTGATGGGAAGTATGTTGAACCTCAGCCCCACATCATTTAGTGATGAAGAATTAGACGATGAAGACTTTAAATAAAAATTGCCACAGTTAATTTAAGCATATTATTTAATTAACCATCCTAGTTTAATACCATATGTAACGGATAAACCCGGGCTATTACCACCACGTGCATTAATATAATTAAATGCGGAGCTGTTATCATCAAATATGCCATCACCTTTTTTATTATCAAATCCATAACCATATCCTGTATATATATCAATAAGAAATTTCTCACCGAAAACCCATTGTTTTCCAAACTCTATTTGCAAAGCAGCAAAAGTTATACTTGGTCTTTCTACTACATATTGATAATTCCCTTTTAAAATTAACCTGTCTTCTTTGTAAGAGCCAACATAAATAATTGGCTTTGCATAAGCTCCCTGCATAATGTGTGTTAATCGTGTGCGTCCAAAAAGAAAGTCGGGCCATTTATTAAACTTATAACCAACCGATGTTGAAAAACCAAATTGATTTCTTTTTTGCAATTGAACATTATTATAATAATAATCCACCCGCTGATTTTTACCGGCTCCAATAATACCCAGTGTTATTTCATATCCTTTTCCCACACCAGTACTTTTTTCAAATGAAATTTGCGAATAACCAATTAATGGACCAAGAAAATCTACCTTAATAGCTTTGTGCAGTTGGCCAATATATTTTTCAGGATCTTTTAAATTTGTTGCAAATTTTTCTACCCTGCCATCTTCATATTCAATTTTATTGATATTATCTTTTTCCAGAACATAAATCGGACTCTCAGGGTTATCAGGTAATTTATATTTTATTTCAGAGGTACCTATTTCAATTATTTTAGCTTTCACAACTTGTCCATTCTTTCTGTAAATTTTATCTTGAGCAAAAATCTGTGAACTGATACTAAAAATAATTAAAAGGAACAGCGTGATCTTTTTCATAAAGTTTATTTTTTATTGAGACATCAATAATAGCAAATGCGCTGCATAAAAAATTAAATATACTATCTCTTTGTTATAAATTTCTCAGCAATGAAATTTATTTATTTCTACATTCGGGTTCGTAAGTTCTTCAACAGTTTTTAATTTAATTTTATACAATAAGACATACAATGAAAAAAATTTGTCTTTTAGTTATCACTTCCATTTTATTGTTCTATGCATGCAATACTGAAAACGGCCATGGGCCTGCCTATGCAATTAAAATGAGATTAAATAAAGGTGATACTTTTACGCACCATATTAAAATGGCTATGACTACCACAACAGGCATAATTGAAATGAAAATGAATACAGATATG
>JALYYX010000073.1 GCA_030946075.1 Bacteroidota bacterium
GTTTTACATAACAGGATACCAATGGTGGGTTTATCTTCTTTGCCTTTTATTTGTTGGTTAATGGTATTGATATAAAAATTAAGCTTGCCTGCAAACTCGGGTTTAAACTCCCCAATCTTAAGCTCAAAAACTACAAAACAATGGAGGTGATAATTGTAAAACAAAAGGTCTAAAAAATAATCATCGCCTTTTACATTTAAATTGTATTGGTTACCTACATAAGCAAAGCCTCTGCCCAGTTCCAGCATAAATTTTTTTAGATGTTCTATCAATCCTCTTTCAACTTCTCTTTCCTTTGCTGCTTCGCCTAAGGTTAAAAAATCAAGAATATAAGGGCTTTTAAAAGTCTGCATGGCAAGGTCAGAGTCCGGTGCCGGTAGAGTTTGCTGAAAATTGGTAATGGCTTTCCCTTCACGTGTCCATAGTTTACTTTCAATCTGTAAAGCAAGTACGTCCCGGCTCCAGCCATTTTTAAAGGTTCTTACTGCGTAAAATATTCGCTCATCTTTGGCTTTTGCTTTATCCAGTATAAGCTGGTTATGGCTCCAGGTAATTTGTGCAGCCGGGTGCTGCACAATTGCAGGGGTTGTAATTTGTGAAGATGTTAATTGTGCAGACGGCGTCTGCACAATTAGAAAATCAGGATAAGCTTCTGCAAAAGCTCTCATGTATTTCAGGTTTCTTACAGAAAGCCCTTTAAAATCAGGAAACTCAGTTTTAAGGTCTGCGGCAAGCCTGTCAATTATCTTAGCGCCCCATCCTTCTTCTTTTTGTTGTTCTAAAATGGTATTGCCAATTTCCCAATACATTTTCAGCAGCTCATAATTAACAGCTATGGCTGCTGTAAACCTTGATAGCCTGATCTTTTCTTTCAGACTGTCGAGAATGTGCTGGTAATTTTTATCTGGCAGCAGGCTCATAGGTAATTTTCTTGAGGTTGCTTAAAATTCTTTCATTCAGTTCATCTTCTTCTGCAATCTGTTTTTCCAATTCGGTTTTTAAGGTTGCAAATCGTTCTGCAAAATTAAAATCATCTTCTTCATCAGGTAAACCAACATAGCGGCCGGGGGTAAGTACATAATTTAATTTGCTTACTTCTTCTGCTGTAGCTGCTTTGCAAAATCCCTGTATGTCTTTATAATCACCTTTAATGTTTCGCCAGTTATGGTATGTGCCTGCAATCTTTGTAATATCATCTTCGCTCAGATCACGGTTTCTGCGGTTAACTAAAAAGCCAAGATTGCGGGCATCAATAAAAAGTATCTCACCTTTTCTTTCCCTGAAATTTCCATTGGTTTTATTTCGTGATAAAAACCAAAGACATGCAGGTATCTGTGTATTGAGGAAAAGCTTGGTTGGCAAATTCACAATACAATCCACAAGATCATTTTCAATCAATGCCTTTCTTATCTGGCCTTCATTATTTGTTTGCGAAGTAAGCGAGCCTTTACTTAATACAAAGCCAGCTTTACCTGTTGGCGCAAGGTGATACAGGAAATGCTGTATCCATGCATAGTTGGCATTTGCAACAGGAGGCACTAATTTTTCTCCCAGTATTTTCCAGCGGGCATCATCACGCAACAATTCACCGCTCCAGTCACTGTCGTTAAAAGGAGGATTGGCCATTACATAATCTGCTTTTAAATCTTTATGCAGGTCGTTTAAAAAACTTCCTTCGTTATTCCATTTTACATTACCACTGTCAATGCCTCTGATTGCTAAATTCATTTTTGCCAAACGCCACGTGGTTTGGTTGCTCTCCTGCCCATAAATAGAAATATAATCCGTAGGATTTAATGAAAGTTTTTTTCCATTATTTTTTTTGTAATGATCCTGGTGGTGCTTGATAAATTTTTCACTTTGCACAAACATTCCGCCGCTTCCGCAGCAGGGATCAAATACTCTTCCTTCATAGGGTTCCAGCATTTCAACCAATAATTTTACTACACTTTCCGGTGTATAGAACTGCCCTCCTTTTTTACCTTCTGCCAAAGCAAACTCACCCAAGAAATATTCAAATACTCTTCCTAACAGGTCTTTGCTTTGTGCTTCCTTTGTTCCAAGTGTTGCGGTGCTAACCATATCTACGAGTCCACCCAAATTTTGCTTATCTAATTTTTCCTGCGCAAATACTTTTGGCAAAACTCCCCGCAATGAAGGATTATCTTTTTCAATGGCATCCATTGCATCATCAATATCTTTTCCTATTGTAGGCTGCTTTGCTCTAGCCTGAAGATGTTTCCATCTTGCAGTTGGCGGTACATAAAAAACTTTTTCTGCTGTGTATTCATTTTTGTCTTCAGGGTCTGCGCCTTCACTTACCTGTGAAAGTAATTTATCATGCAATTCCTGGAAAGCATCAGAAATATATTTGAGAAATATCAAGCCCAATACTACATGCTTATACTCCGCAGCATCCATATTTTTGCGCAGCTTATCAGCAGCTTTCCAAAGTTTTTTTTCCAACGGTTCTTCGGGAATTTCTTTTTTAGTTTTGGCCATTATTAATTACATATTGTAATGCACTGTAAAATACTAATTATTTATTGTGCATCAGCGACCTACCAAAAGCACAGAAAAAGAGAGGCTGCCTTTCAGGCAACCTCTCTTACAATAATTATTATAAAAACTATTTATTTCATTCCAGCTTAAGGGCATTAATTAAAGTGCAGTGTTCCGGTGTTTCTCAAAGATAAGATGTTCTATATACTTCTCAGCTGCACAATAAATACTAACTTTAAGCATTACTTATAAAACAGCTTGAAGCCCCCAAGGTTATATTTTATTCTATTCTTCTTAATTGTTAGTGAAGGCATTTTTGCCCAGGTTCCTTCGTCGCTTTCCAATCTTCGTAAAAAATATATCTCTACTCAACAAAGCAGTATTCGTTTTGATAGCATGAGCGTTATACCCAATACTTTCAGCATACAGGATGTGGCTGCAGGTTCATATGATATTGACTATGTAAATGCAACTTTGCTTTGGAAGCTGAAACCAAATACTGATAAGGTTCTTTTAACATACCGAGTATTTCCCTACAGGCTTAATGCTGTTACCAAAAGATTTAATTATGACAGCGTTCGCTACAACTTTCTTATTGAGCCAAATGTGTTTAATAAAAAAACGGATAATGAAAAATTGTT
>JALYYX010000075.1 GCA_030946075.1 Bacteroidota bacterium
TGTGGTGATGTGCAAACATGCAGAGGGAAATAAATTACCTGCTGTATTTCCTTCTTCTCCAGAATTGATAAATAAATCCGAAAATAAATATCAAAAATATTGGAACTCCAATATTTATTATTTGCCACGTACTTTTTTGTTCAGAGATTTTTTTAGTATCTAACAATCTGAGTGTATAATCTTTTGACTTTGCTTCTATCAACCCTGAATTGTTTATGAGATAATCAAGACAATTCTGTAAAAAGGTTCTATTGGCAAACGGGTACTGGTACTGCGTTCCCACGGTATATGCATTTACACCCATTGGCAATGGTTGCCCCTGAGAAACACCGTTTAAAACAATATCGCCATCAGATACGATGATCATCTTATTATCATTGATAGAAGTTGTTTGAAATGATGTTCCATATTTTTCCATACTATCCATTGCTGCTGCCGGCAAACGGTTTGTATACAAAGAAGTGAATTTACCTTCCAGCAATACTCCTGCAATAACATTTTTCTTTTTAAACATTGCATCTTCGGGAGCATTGCGGTTTTCTTCACCGCTTATTAATGCAGGTGTGGCAATAGTTCTCGCATTTTCGGATGAACTTAATAAAACTGTTTTGGTAAGATTAGCAGCCTTTACTGTATCCATAGAATTTACAAACCGGCCTGCAACCAATCCGAGATTTTTATTAATTACATGATTTGATCTTGATTCGAAAAGCGGGAAATAATTCCAGTGCAAAAATTCAAACTGTTTATTCCCGTTCACATCAAAAGGCAAAAAATCGCATTGCAGATCCATCAGCAGATCAGGATTTATTCTTACACCATATTTAAAAAGAAGGTCTTCAAGATTTAAATTTCTGTCGTAGGCAATTACCTGGTTCTTCATTTGGAGACTGTCCATCTCTGCATTCAGCCTGTCTAAAAACCAGATTACTTTTCCTCCATGCAAAACATATTGATCAATCTTTATTTTTTCATCTTCAGTAAAAGTGAGTGTTGGCTTTACAATCATCAGCAATTTGAATGTATCAGGAATTACCGGTTGCTTTGAAATATCCAGCATGAAAAGATTATAATTTTTGCGCAAAACATTTTCTACAAGATCATAAATATTATCACGGGTTGGTTCTCCATTGCCGGTTAAATAACCTACCATCGGCCGGTTATTTTGTGTAAGTTGTTCTATTGCATTTGCAAATTTATATTCCATTAAAGCCTCTGCACTATTGAGTTCCTGCGGAGTAATAAGCATTTTTGTTCCCGGATATAAACTCACAGTTGTTACTTTCTCTTTGTAATGAAGTAAGGCAGCAGGAAAAATAAATTGGGTTTGTTCTCCACCCTTTAATTGCACTTTTAAATTTATCGGATCAATGCCAAGAGCAGAAAGTGTATCAGCATAACTTTTATCAGTGCCTTCTATTTTTTCATCGGCAGAAATAAACCTGTATTGAATATTTGTTTTTCCATACTCTTTAAATTCCTGCAGTAATTCTTCCGTTGATGTGGCAAGTTTTTTAAAGCCCGAAGGAAATTCTCCTTTTAAAAAAACATCTATTGTAACCACATCATCAAGTCTATTCAATAATTTTTTAACAGGAGATGAAATGGTAAATCTTTTTTCATTGGTAAGATCTATCCTTTGATGGAATTGTGATGCAAGAAAATTTATAAGGAATAAAATAATTATAACCGCTATCCACCAAAGCCTGCCTGATTTTTTTAATAATGAGCTCATGAAAATTTCCCTGTTATTTTTTTGTAAGATTTTTTACTGTCATCATTAAAAAGAAAAATATTAAGCTGAGAAAATAAATGATATCTCTTGTATCAACCACTCCACGGCTTATACTGCGGTAATGAAAATCTATCCCAAGCATTTCAATATAATAATCTGCTTTGCCCTGCAGCATTGGCAATTTGCTTATGGCACTAAAGCCAAAATATAAAATAAGGCATGAGAATGCACTTATTAAAAAAGCAATTACTGCATTATTTGTAAACCCGGAGCAGCAAAGCCCTATAGCCGAAAACACTGCTGCTAAAAGAATTAATCCAATGTATGATCCTGCTATGCCTCCGCTATCAATTCCATTGCCTGCTGATAATGATGAAATGGTAAAAATGTAAATAAGGGTTGGCAAAAGAGAAATGAGAATTACTATAAGAATAGCAAAATATTTTCCCAAAACAATTTGCCATTTGGTTAAAGGCCGTGTTTGCAAAATTTCGAAAGTACCGGTACGGAATTCATCAGAAAGTGAACGCATAGTAATAGCAGGAATTAAAAAAAGTAATATCCACGGAGAAAGTTCAAAAAATTTATCAAGTGTAGCATAACCAAAATCAAAAATGTTACTGTCTTTTAAAACAAATAAAAACAAGCCGTTTATCAGTAAAAATAAAATGATTGTAATGTACCCCGTAAGACTGCTGAAAAATTGGTGCAGTTCTTTTTTCGCAATAGAAAACATGGACGCAAATTTAGCTCTTAACAGGAAATAAATATTGCTTTAAAAAATCTATGGATTTTTTAAAATCCGGCATCTAACTAAAATTCTTAATTATGAAACATTTAAAATTTTGTTTTACAAGTGCGATTATGCTGATTTTTACAGCTGCAGGTGCTCAAACAATAAAACATCCCCTGCAACCACCGGAAATTAAAATTGGTAAGCCTTCTCCACCACCACCGCCTAATATGAAAGGCCATCCATGGACAAGAAACGGTAAGGATGTTTGGGTTGTAAAACCTCCAAAACCACCCAAACCGCCAAAGCCAAATGCACCGCCACTTCCCCCGAAGGAAGATGATAAGTAAAACAAAAGAGCCCTCCGAATATCAGAGGGCTCTTAAAAAAATGTAAGAATATTATACCGCAAAGCTTTCACCACATCCGCAACTGCGGCTTGCATTGGGATTGCTGAAATAAAAACCTTTGCCATTCAATCCGTCACTAAAATCAAGGGTGGTATTAACGAGATATAAAAAACTTTTAAGATCGGTAACCACTTTTATCCCGTTATCGTCAAACTCCTGGTCCATAGGTTTTTTCTCATTATCAAAATCCATCTTATAACTTAACCCTGAACAACCACCACCCACAACACTTACCCGCAAAAAATAATCATTGGCAGGAATTTTTGCTTCCTCCATCAATTTAGAAACTTTTTGTTTTGCTTTATCACTTACGTAAATCATAATCAATTTGTCATTTCAACAATTTGACTATTTGACAATGACTATTTTTCTAATTGTCGAATGGCCGAATTGTCAAATTTGTTTTAGTGCACTACACTTTCTTCAAACTTAATTTGCTCCAGGCCGTTCTTTACACGATAGTCGTTAATGGCTGATTTAATTGCGTCTTCTGCCAAAACAGAACAATGGATTTTTACAGGAGGAAGGTTAAGTTCTTCAACAATATCCATGTTGTCGATCTTCAAAGCATCATCTACACTTTTACCTTTAAGCCACTCCGTTGCAAGCGATGAAGAGGCAATAGCAGAGCCACATCCAAAGGTTTTGAATTTTGCATCTGTTATCATTCCTGTTGTTTCATCAACCTGAATTTGTAAACGCATTACGTCGCCACATTCCGGTGCACCCACCAAACCTGTTCCAACATTTTTTTGACTCTTATCCAGTGTTCCAACATTCTTTGGATTTTGATAGTGATCAATTACTTTTTCTGAGTATGCCATATTATTAGTTTATAGTTTGTAGTTAATAGTTTTTAGTTAATGCGCTGCCCATTCAATTTTATTAAGATCAATTCCTTCTTTATACATTTCCCAAAGCGGGCTCATTTCTCTTAATCTTAAAACCGTATTGCTTACCTGCTCAATCGTATAATCTATTTGATCGTCTATTGTAAATCTTCCCAACCCAAAACGTAACGAAGAATGTGCCAAATCATCTCCCAAGCCTAATGCTTTTAAAACATAGGAAGGCTCCAAAGATGCAGATGTACATGCTGACCCCGAACTTAAAGCAATATTTTTATTGAATCCCATTAATAAACCTTCACCCTCTACATGCTTAAATGAAATATTGGTTACATGAGGAAGACGATGTTCTTTGCTACCATTTATGTACGCTTCTTCCAGTTTCATTAATTCTGTTTCCAGCCTGTCCCTCATTTTACTTATTCTTGCATTATCACTTTCCATATCCTGCATACAAAGTTCGCATGCCTTTCCAAAACCTACAATACCCGGTACATTTAAAGTTCCGCTACGCATTGCTCTTTCATGACCACCGCCATCTATTTGTGCAGTAACTTTTACTCTTGGGTTTTTTCTGCGTACATACAAAGCGCCTACACCTTTTGGCCCGTACATTTTATGTGCACTGAAAGCCATAAGGTCAATACCATCTTTTTGTACATCAACCGGAATTTTACCTACTGCCTGCGTACCGTCAGTAAAAAATAATGCGCCGTGTTTTTTGGCAATGGCACTTATTTCCTTTACAGGCTGAATAGTTCCTATCTCATTATTGGCATACATAATTGCAACCAAAATAGTGGTTGGCTTTATGGCCGCTTCTAATTCTTTTAAATTAATTAAACCTTCTCTGTTTACCTGCAGATAAGTTACCTCACCCCCCATTTTTTCAATATGCCTGCAAGTATCTAAAACTGCTTTATGTTCGGTAGTAGCAGTTATAATATGATTGCCTTTTGATGCATACATTTCATATACACCTTTAAGCGCTAGGTTGTCGCCTTCAGTTGCCCCGGAAGTAAAAATTATTTCTTTAGGGTCTGCACCAATTAATTTTGCAACCTGTTCACGTGCATAATCTACAGCTTCTTCAGCCTCCCACCCAAATGGATGATTACGGCTGGCTGCATTACCAAAATGTTCAGTGAAATAGGGTATCATGGCCTCCAAAACCCTCGGGTCCATTGGTGTAGTAGCATTGTTATCTAAATAAACGGGCAACTTCAACATAAAAAATATTTGTGTTACAAATTTACACTAAAAAGAAATGAATAGCTATTATCATTGTCTTAAAACATATTGTTTTCCAAATTCGAAATAGGAGTGAGATTTGTTGGATTAAAGGATTGTAGGATTCGTATCTTCATTTCTGTTTTCTCATTCATCCCATAAACCCCAGCTCAGACAATGAAAGCAGAACACATAGGCATAGCCGTAAAGCATCTCTCTTCTTCCATTCCTTTATTTGAAAAATTATTAAATACGCCGTGTTATAAAACCGAAGCGGTGGAGGGTGAGTTGGTGAATACTGCTTTTTTTAAAACGGGTGACAACAAAATAGAATTGATTGAAGGATATTCACCGGAAAGCCCTATCTATAAATTTATTGAGAAGAAAGGCGAAGGCATTCACCATATTGCTTTTGAAGTGGAAGATATTGAAGCTGAAATTAAACGCCTGGTTAAAGAAGGATTTAGTATGATAAATGAAACACCTAAGCAGGGCGCTGACAATAAAGTAGTTGCTTTTTTACATCCAAAAAGTACAAATGGTATTTTGGTAGAGTTGGTGATGGAAAGAAATGATATTCATACTTAGTTCCCAAAAACAAATTTGTAACTTTAAATAAATTTATTTTTTATGAATTATGGTGCAATTAATATAGACCCCGAAACAATGGGCGGTACACCTGTTTTTACAGGCACAAGAGTGCCTGTACAGGCTTTGTTTGATTACATTGAAAGCGGAGAAACATTAAAAGAATTTCTTGATAATTTTCCATCTGTAAAAAAAGACTATGCAGTTCAAGTTTTGGAAATGGCAAGCAAAACTATTACAACAGAAAAAATTTTGAATGAAAATTTTGCTTGATGAAAATTTGCCAGCCAAACTTAAATATGATTTTGGTGAAAGCTTTGAAATTAGGACTGTAAAAGATATGGGATGGCTTGGCAAAAAGAATGGTGAACTTTTAGGACTTGCCTCATTTAATGGCTTTGATTTTTTTATAACCTTAGATAAGAATTTAAAACATCAACAAAATTTAAATAAGATTGATCTTAAATTTATTTTGATACTTGCCACAGATAACAAACCTCAAACAATTAAACCATTTGTTGAAAAAATAAAAAATTTATTAAGCAAAGGAAATTTGCCTATGGAACAATCGGCTGCATATCGCTTTTATCTTAGGTTCGGGCGAACAGAACTCTTTTGAACATCAGAATTTTTTTTAATCTTTGAATAAATAATGAACTTTAGTTGCCAAGCGGAAGTTTTCCAATTCCCCCCACCATCGGCAATACCTGTTCGTTGTGCGTCATGCGGTCGGACAGGTTTAAACAGACTAAATATTGTAACTTTGGACTGATAAAACATTTGGTATGCGAACAATTAGCATTGACATTTCAGACCTTGAGTATCAGAAATTTGGTCTTAAAGCTGACCGGCTTCCCTTTTCTGACTTTGTGGAAATGGTGAGCCGTGAACTTAGCCGACAAAACCTAGCTAAGACAGTGGAACTCGCCGAACTATACGGGCTTTCCAGTATGACTATGGACGAAATTTCTGAAGAAGTAAAAGCCGTAAGGAAAAAAAATGCGGCTCATTCTTGACACCAACGTACTTGTTTCAGCAAACATACAGAGAAGTTATCCTTACTTCATTGTTGACCGTGGCTTTGCTGACCCCAATTTTGAGCTTTGCATTTCTGAGGAGCTTTTTGCTGAATATGTCGAGGTGCTTAACCGTGATAAGTTTGCAAAGTTTCCGGACTTTCATGCAAGAGCACAAACTATGTTGAGCGATATTAAAACTTATGGAGTTAGGTTTACACCCTCCGCAAAGGTTGACCTTATAAGCGACGAGCCTGACAACAGGCTTTTAGAACTTGCTGAAACTTGTGGTGCAGACTACCTTGTGACAGGAAATACCCGCGATTTCAATATTCCTGAATATAAAGGGACAAAGATTGTGTCTCCGAAAGAATTTTTTGAGGTCTTAAATCATTAGCCCGAACCGCTAACAAGGGCTTAGCGCAATAAAAAAAGGATTGCGTAAGTTGGCTTCCGTTTCTACAAATTCGAAAACAAAAAAAATTGGCGGTTTACGCCCCCTCCCCCACAAACGGATTATTTTTCTTTTCCGCACCAATCGTAGTTTCAGGACCATGGCCACTGTAAACAATTACATCATCAGGCAATACAAATAATTTTTGCTTAATGCTGTTTATTAAAGTTTGATGATCTCCCAGTGGAAGGTCTGTTCTGCCAATACTTCCGTTAAATAAAACATCACCGCCAATAATAAAATTTTGTGCCTTACAATAAAAACAAATGCTTCCGGGTGAATGCCCGGGCGCATGAATAATTTCCAGTACATCTTCTCCCAGAAATATTTTATCGCCTTCATTTAAAAAAATAAATTCTCCCCGGTAATTATCAAATGGCATCTCATACATAAGGCCTGATGTTGGCGCAAATTGCAAAACCACTTCTTCCTCAGGATGCATTTTAAGAGTAAGGTTAAAAGCTTCAGCAATAAATTTATTTCCAAAAACATGATCCAGATGGCAATGGGTATTAACCAGCATTTTTGGCATTAATCCGATTTTATCAATAAACGATTTTAATTGCTGCTGTTCCTCCGGAAAATAGCAGCCGGGATCAATTATAATGCATTCCTTTTTTTCATTATAAAGCAAATAAGTATTCTCCTGAATGGGGCTGAATGTAAAAACTTTAATCTTTAACATATCGTAAATTATATACGGTTCAAATTCATTTTACTGATTACAGTTAATCAATTAATTTTAGGCAATATAAAAACACACATGCAATATCTAACGAATCAATTGGTGAAAAAAATTTTTCTCTTCATTTTATCTTTTACAACTGTTTCATTATTAACTGCACAGGTTAGCAGTGTTGAGTATGGAAAAAACAGGGTACAATTTAAAAAGTTTAAGTGGCAATATTATCAAACACAAAATTTTAATACTTACTTCAGCCAAAATGGCCAGGAACTTGCAAAATATGTTGCACAAGTTGCAGAAAAAGAATTACCGGGCATTGAAACCTTTACTGAATATAGTTTACAGCGGCGTGCAAATATTGTTATCTACAATAGTTTTAACGACATGCAGCAAAGCAATATCGGTATTGGTATTGACTGGCAAAATACCGGCGGCGTTACCAAACTGGTGAACAATAAAATGATGGTTTATTTTAATGGCGACCATCAGGATCTTCGCAAACAAATTCGGGAAGGTATTGCAAGAGTATTAACAGAAAGTGTTTTGTTTGGCGATGATTTAGGAGAATTTGCAGGTAACCAGGCATTGCTCGATTTGCCCCAATGGCTTACTGATGGCTATATTGCTTACGCAGGCCAGAATTGGAGCACCACTTTAGATGATGATTTGAGAAGTGAAATGCTCAGCGGCAATTACAAAAACTTTTATCAGTTTGCTTTCGACAAACCTTTGCTTGCCGGCCATGCTTTTTGGTTTTATATAGAAGAAAAATACAGGAAAGAAAACGTTACTTATTTATTATATCTGGCAAGAGTTTATAAAAATTTAAACAAAGCCTGTCAGCAAATTGCAAAGAAAAAATTTAAGGCTGTGCTCGCAGACTTTATGGATTATGAGGGAACAAAATATGACAAGGATGTAAGCCGCCGGAAAAATTATCCTAAGGGTACAGAGATTACAAGTGTTACCATCGGTAAACGCACTGACTATTTTCATTTTAATGTAAATCCAAATAAACGTAATGGCTCATTTGCTGTTGTGCAATTTAAAAAAGGCCAATACAAATTGATTTTAAATGAAGAAGACAAGGATAAAGTATTGCTGAAGTTTGATGTACGCAGTAATGGTAATGACATTAATCCTAACTATCCTATGATGGCATGGGATCCCCTGGGGAAAAGGCTTTCAGTGCTTTACAGCGCAGAAGGAAAAATTAAATTATTTGTGTATGATGTGGTTATAAAAACAAAACCATACACCAGAGATCTTACAAAAGATTTTGACCAGGTGCAGGATATGAAGTACATGCTTGATTATAAAAGACTCGTAATGTCGGCAGTAAAAAATGGCCACACAGATATTTTTACTTACGATATTGAGAACGATAAAGTAAAACAAATTACCAACGATGTGTATGATGATCTTGATCCGTCGTATGTTTCTCTTCCCAATAAAGAAGGAATTATTTTCAGCAGTAACAGGCCTGCACCTTACACAAAAACTTCGGATACTGCAATGCTCAACAATCATTACAATGTTTTTCTTGTAACAGATTTTAATACCAACAAAGCAGAGCTGAACAGGGTAACGCAACTCACCAATTTAAAATTTGGAAATGCACGTTTTCCTATGCAATACAACACTTACCATTTTACTTTTGTTAGCGATGAAAATGGTATTGCCAACCGTTATGCAGGTTTCTTCAGTTCACAAAGAGAAGGCTTTGATACCTTGGTTGTAGTAGGCGATGATATTCTTCGAAATCCTTCACGCAAAGAAGTTGATTCTGCATTAAGAGCAAATAAAAAACAGGATGTGGATACAATTGCAGTGGTGTCTGTCTCAAAAGATTCTGCCTATATTTTCCCGCTAACAAACTATGCCAGCAACCTTCGTGAAACAAGAATTGCCGGAGAAAATAATCAGGTGAGTGAGGTAACAAGGCAGAGTGATGATAAGATATTGTACAAATTAAAAATTGATGACAATACGCTGCGCCGCAGAAATGTAAGTACTCCCCCAACCGCATACATGAAACGTATTTTGCAGCAGGATAAAATTGCAACCGGACAGGAAATTTTAAAGAGAGACAGCGCAAAAAAACAGGAAGATATTTTTCAAAGCGAATTTGGAAATGAAAAGAAAGACTCGGCAAATAATGCTGGTAAAATTTTTAACGCAGAAGATGCAAACAGATCATCCGTTTTATCAAAAGCTAAATTGTTTGAATACAAACCGCCAAAATTTGCAACAGATTATTTAGTAAGTGGTTTTAATAATTCAGTTCTTGTAAATAGATATCAAATTTATCAGGGAGGACAAGGCCCTATTCAACTTGCATCCAGCACACCTTTAAATGGTATAATAAGAATCGGAACTTCTGATATTATGGAAGATCTTAAGTTTTCAGGCGGCTATCGTTTATCAACCAATTTAAAAGATAATGATTGGCTGTTTCAGTTTCAAAATTTAAGAAGAAGGCTTGATTATGGATTTACTTTTTACCGGAATGTACAGTCAGCATCTGATGGTAAGTTAATTTCTAATCTCTACCAATTATCATTAATCTACCCGTTAGATGTGGTAAGAAGTTTCAGATTAAATTTTGGCGTGAGAAGAGACAGGGTTGCCCTGTTTGCCTTCGACAGAACAACGCTTGATATTCCTGATTATAAAACATTGTATGGCCTTACTCATTTAGAATATGTTTACGATAATACTTTAAATCCTGCGCAAAATATTTGGAATGGCAGCAGATATAAAATTTATTTCGACTTTAATAATCAACTGAGCACAACAGATCGAAATCCATCAATTGGTAAAAAAACTTACAACATTGGCTTTGATGCAAGAACATATTATCCTATTTACCGCAATTTTATTTGGGCAGGAAGGGCCGCTGCTGACTTTAGTTCGGGCAATCAAAAATTAATTTATTATTTAGGTGGAGTTGATAATTGGCTTATGTTTGGTGACAATGTAAAACGTGATCCAACAACAGGGCAGGTAATAAAATATAAATATTTTAATCCGAACAATCCTCCTGATCCTGATAATGCGTATGCATTTCAATCGCTTGCTGTAAATATGCGGGGCTTTATTCAAAACGTTGCCAACGGAAATAATGCAATGGTTTTAAACAGCGAATTCCGGTTACCTGTTTTCAGCACATTGTTCAGCCGCCCAATAAACAATGCATTCCTTAGAAATTTTCAGCTTATACAATTTGTTGATCTTGGTACAGCCTGGAATGGTAAGTATGATAAATTAAAAAGGCCAACAACTGTATATGGAAATCCTCCAATTCAGGTAAGCATTAAACAAGGTGGCATTGGTCCATTCCTTGGTGGCTACGGTTTTGGTGCAAGAAGTACTTTGCTTGGTTATTTTATAAAGGCTGATGCTGGCTGGCAAATGAATGGATTCTTTAAAGGTAAGCCCATACTGTATTTTAGCATGGGGCTGGATTTTTAAAAGATTTTACTCTGACATTTAATTTAATGATAGCATAAATTTTATAAATGAAAATCTGGCTTAAAATATTTTTATTTTGCATATCATCATTTGTATTTATAGGTTGCGATAGAGCCACAAAAGATTTGGCTAAAGAACATTTAAAAAATAAAGAATCAATTTCATACTTACACGACACCTTCAGATTAGAGTATGCTGAAAATACAGGAGCTGCAATGAGTTTCGGCGATAATCTTCCCAAAAAAATGAATGTTTTATTGTTAAGCATTTTGCCTCTTATCTTTCTTATTATTTTATTTGCATACACAATTAAAAATGCAAAACAATTTACCTATCCAAAAATGTTTTCCATTGCCTTAATATTTTCAGGCGGAATCGGTAATATTATTGACAGGATATTTTTTGACAGGCATGTGCCGGATTTTATGAATCTCGGCATTCAAAATTTAAGGACAGGTATTTTTAATTTCGCAGATGTTTGCGTTACCATTGGCGCTATGGGGCTGATGATATTTTATAGAGATAAATACAAAACAGGTGAATTTAAAAAAGTAATAAAAACTTCTGCCTAAATACCTATGTAACCCATTTAAGTTTTTGGGGAGAAAGCGTATTCACAAAAGGAACATTTTCTTCCTGCGATTTATTCCATTGCTTTTTTAATTCATAATACCAGCGGGCTTGTGTATCAGGATCGCCTACCAGCATAAGTTTGGGATTTGTCTGCAATCCTCGTTTTAATTTTTCAAAAATATCAACATCCTGATGAGTAAAGGCTTTCCCGAGTTTTTTTAAGGGCAACCAAAGTATTTTAACTATCCCCAGACTGCTGTAAAAAAAATGATTCAATTCAGTTTTTTCATCATTCAAAGGGGTTAATGTACTGAACAAAATGATCTCATCTTTTTCTCCCACCTTAATGTGCTCAATGCGTATTCCGGGTATTTGAAAATCTATTTGGGTAGATGTTCCTCCCTTTAATATTTTATACCCCTTTGAATTGCTTGAAGGCTTATGCCGCTTCATTATAAACCCCATGTTATGCGGCTCAAAATGTTTTTCTTTTATATGCAAAGATTTTTTTGAACGCCAGAACCAGGAGTGGTGAACAAAGGTCATGTGAGCAGGATCCACCAATCCAATTACTGCATGATCAATATTTGCATCAAATATCTCCCGTTCCATGTGCCGGAATTTTTTAGCAGGATCAAGTAAGGAATCGGGTATTTCTATTGGGTTATTTATAATTCCTTTTTTGTTGGATATGTAAACCCATATTACTCCATTCTGTTCTTTGCAGGGATAACTGCCAACTTTTATTTTATTGATGTTGATCTTAGCCTCATCAACAAGCGCCGGAATATTTTGACAAACCCCTTGCGTATCAAACTCCCAACCATGGTAGCAGCATTGAATACATTTTCCATCGAACCAGCCATCTGATAATGGCACACCGCGATGTGGGCAATTATCTTTTAATGCAAACACTTCTCCTTCATTGTCTCTTCCAAAAACAATTTTTTCACCTAAAATTTCTTTGGGTTTTAATTTACCTTTTTTAAGTTCAGCGCCATAAAAAGCGACATACCAAAGGTTTTTAAGAAACAATTCGGTTTCAGCAAGCATAGTAAACAATTAAATACTAAGTATAAATGGATGAACAAAGATAGGAAGTACAAGTGAGTGATCCTTTAATTAACTCAGGATAAATTCCACAATGATCGATAGCTATCGGGATGAAATCTAAGGCAGGCTCAATAATTTTTTACTGATACTCTTTCCATCTCCCTTATTGTATCAGCAATATGGTTTGCATCAATACCAATCTCATTGTACAATTCTTTTGGTGAGCCGTGTTCAATTATTTTATCAGGAATTCCGAGAATTTTTATTTCGGCTTTGTAATTATGGG
>JALYYX010000093.1 GCA_030946075.1 Bacteroidota bacterium
AAATTTTATTTTATTTGAGTAATGAATTTTGTTCAACTTGTAAAATACAGATAAATTTTAAATGCCAAATTCTATTTATAAAATTCCGGTGTTAAAAAAATTCTTTTATAATTTATTAATGAAATCATTTTACCGTTTTTTTAATGGCTAAATTTGTACTTTAGACAACCCCCTTAAACTATTTCCTTTTGAATATTTTTATATTAGGCAGCGGTGCAAGAGAACATGCATTTGCATGGAAGATCAGTCGGAGCAAACTTCTCACAAAATTATTTATTGCCCCCGGCAATGCAGGCACATTAGAATTTGGTGAAAACCTTGACATTTCCCTAACTGATTTTAATGCCATAAAAAAAGCTTGTATAAAAAATAATATTGAAATGGTTTTTGTTGGTCCTGAAGACCCTTTGGTAAATGGTATTTACGATTTTTTTAAAGCAGATGAAAAATTAAAAAAAATAATTGTCATTGGTCCTTCAAAACAAGCAGCACAACTGGAAGGAAGTAAATCGTATGCAAAAGCTTTTATGCAAAGGCATAACATTCCCACTGCGGCATATAAAGAATTTGATGAAAAAAATTATAATGAAGGAATTCAATACATAAAAAATCATCCATTACCTGTGGTATTAAAAGCAGATGGTTTAGCCGCCGGCAAAGGGGTTTTAATTTGTCAGAATCACATTGAAGCAATGGCTGAATTTGAACTCATGATACAGCAATCAAAATTTGGCGTTGCTGGAAAAAAAGTTGTTGTAGAAGAATTTTTAAAAGGAATTGAGCTAAGTGTTTTTGCATTAACCGATGGAAAAAATTTTGTTCTTCTTCCGGAAGCAAAAGATTACAAAAGAATCGGCGAAGGGGATACAGGCTTAAATACAGGCGGCATGGGAGCTATAAGCCCTGTGCCCTTTGCACACGAAACTTTTATGCGAAAGGTTGTACAAAAAATTATTGAGCCAACTATCGCAGGTATTCAAAAAGAAAATCTTGAATACAAAGGATTTATTTTTTTTGGCTTGATAAAAGTTGAAGATGAGCCAATGGTTATTGAGTACAATTGCAGAATGGGCGACCCTGAAAGTGAAGTGGTTTTATTAAGATTAAAAAATGATCTTGTGCAATTATTTATTAGTTGCGCAGAAGATAAATTAAGGAATGAAAAAATTGATATTGATCAAAGATGTGCAGCAACAATTGTGGCAGTGAGTGGTGGCTATCCTAACGAATATGAAACAGGCAAACCCATTGATCTTGGCTATTTAGAAAATCCTGAATCAATAAAAACAATTGATGCAGAAGGGGGAATTATGGTATTTCACGCCGGCACAAAAAAAACAGGGGAAGAAATTGTAACCAATGGTGGAAGAGTGCTGGCCGTTTCCGCATTATCTGACACCATTGCAGAAGCAATTGAGCTATCAAAAAATATTTTAGGGCAAATATATTTTGAAGGGATGTATTATCGAAGTGATATTGGCTATGAGTTTGCGGATTAAAAGCACAGTCAAAGAAGATCAACTCAAAAAAATTAAATTCACATCACTAATAACCTTAAATATCAAATGTTTACCGTTGTTTATTCAAATTATTTAATTCAACTTTGCAGGCATTGTTTACAATTTAATTTCACCCTAAAAAATGGGCCTTTTTAATTTTTTCACACAGGAAATAGCAATAGACCTCGGTACCGCAAATACCTTAATTATACATAATGATGTAGTTGTTGTAAATGAGCCTTCAATCGTTGCGCTTGATAGAAATAATCCTAAGAACTTATTGGCAGTGGGTAAAAAAGCATTAATGATGCATGAAAAAACCCATGAAAGTATACGCACAGTTCGTCCTCTGAAAGATGGTGTGATAGCGGATTTCAATGCTGCTGAGTTGATGATAAGAGCGATGATAAAAATGATCTATCCAAAAAAACCTTTATTTCCCCCAAGCTGGCGAATGATGATTTGCATTCCTTCATCCATTACCGAAGTTGAAAAAAGAGCTGTAAGAGATAGTGCAGAACAGGCAGGAGCCAAAGAGGTGTATTTATTACATGAACCTATGGCTGCGGCTTTAGGCATTGGTATAGATGTGGAAGAACCTGTTGGAAATATGATCATCGATATTGGAG
>JALYYX010000111.1 GCA_030946075.1 Bacteroidota bacterium
CTTTTAATAGTGATTCAGGGAATGGATGCCAGTGGAAAGGATGGTGCGGTAAGAAATGTTTTTGGTTATTTAAATCCTCAGGGAGTAACAGTTAAAAGCTATAAAGCGCCAACTCCCGAAGAATTAAGTCATGATTTTTTATGGCGCATTCATCAGCATTCGCCGGCAAAAGGAATGATACAAATTTTTAACCGTAGCCATTATGAAGATATATTAATTACAAGGGTGCATAAATGGTGTGATGATGATACTGCAAAAAAAAGAATGAAAGCTATTAACGATTGGGAAGATTTACTTACACAACATAACAATACTCACATCTTAAAATTTTATTTGCACGTTTCGCCTGAGGAACAACAATTAAGGCTGGAAGAAAGAATGAAAGACCCTGCCAAAATGTGGAAATACAATGAAAATGATTTTGCTGAAGCAAAGCTATGGGATGAATACATGAAGATGTATGAAGAGGCATTTGCAAACTGCAACCAAATACCCTGGAACATAATTCCAAGCGATCAAAACTGGTACAAGGAATATTTAATTGCTACTAAAGTTTACGATACCTTAAAGAATCTTGACATGCATTTCCCGGGATTGAAATCTAAGTCTGCTTAATTTTTTAACTAACAACTAAAACTTACAATTATGTCTATGATGAAGGAATTTAAAGAGTTTGCCATGAAAGGCAATCTTGTAGATATTGGAGTAGCTTTTGTTATGGGTGCGGCCTTTGCAAAGGTAATCACTTCGTTTACCGAAGGAATAATATCTCCATTAATCAGCTTGATGGGAGGGGCTGATCTTTCCAAAAAAATGTATGTAATAAAAGATGCGGTTAAAGATGCAACAGGTAAAGTAATTACAGAGGCCGTAGCAATAAAATGGGGTGAGTTTGTAACCGCTATCCTTAATTTTCTTATTGTAGCTTTTGTAATGTTCTTAATTATAAAAGCAATAAACCGTATGAAGAAAAAAGAGGCTGTAGTTACTGCTGCGCCTTCATCTACTGATGTATTACTTATGGAAATAAGAGATAGCCTAAGAAGATCATAAAGCAAAAATATTTTTTATGCTACTTTTGTCCCGATGATTTTTTTCATCGGGATTTTTTTTAAATTGAAATTGTGAATACAGAAAATTACCAGATAAAATTGCCGGAGTTTGAAGGCCCGTTTGATCTCCTTTTATTTTTTATTGAAAGAGATGAACTCGATATTTATAATATTCCTATAACGAAGATTACCAATGAATTTCTTGATTTCATTCATAAAAGCGAATCGCTGAATATTGATCTTGGGAGTGAATTTATTTTATTTATCAGCACATTAATGAGGATAAAAGCAAAAATGCTCTTGCCAAGAAAAGAGATTGATCAGGAAGGAAATGAAATAGATCCGAGGCAGGAATTAATTGATAAAATTCTTGAGTATAAAAAATTTAAACAGGCTGCTGTTGAAATGCAGCAGATGGAAGCTTTAAGAATGATGATGGTAAAACGTGGTAATCTAATAAACGAATTATCAAAAATTGGTGAGGAATCAGGTGAGGGAACCGAATTGCAGACAGTTAGTTTATTTAAACTGATGAAAGCCTTTGAAAGAGTGGCGCAGCGTCTTCACGAAAAAAGGAATCAGCCCGTACATACGGTTGTACAATATAATTACACTATGGAAGGCAGCCGGGAGTATATGCTTGAGCTTGTAAAAAAAGAACGATCTATTTCTTTTGAAAAAATATTTGATGCATGCGAAAATCGTATCCATGCAATTTTTCTTTTTTTAAATATGCTTGAACTGATACAAGGGAAATATTTTACTATATTGCTGGGGCAGGGAATGAATAATTTTATTGTAGAGTTCAACGAAAGCCGTGAAGAAGAGCCTGCACAGCTAATTGCATAATATTTACAAAACTATACTACAACTTTATTTACTGGTTTTCTCTGCAATCCATTTCCACCAGAAGGCCGTACAACTTGTATACAAAAACATATTATACATATCATCCGAAACAGAATGACCATTACGAACTATGGCCATAAAAACCGGTACTAAAAAAACTATTGCCATAAATGTAATAAGTGCGCCCATTGGGTGAGCAGGTAAATAAATCCAGCCGAGCTTTTTAAACCAAATTTGTTTCATAAAAAGTCATTTAAAAATTTTATAATAATTAGCACCGGCAATTTTCACCAATGGCGTAAAAAAATAAGGTTGACAACAATATACCTGAAATAACTACCAGCATCATATTCCACCAATACTTTTCAATAGAAACTTTTATGGAAAAAATTTTTCTTTCATTATACGATTCTATTTTAAGTACGGCAATAAGGTTTAATGTCAATGCAATCAATGGCCCGAATAATATCAGCAGATTAATATTCCATCCTAATGATTTTTTAATACCCAGCGTTTCCAGTAATGATTGAGATGTATCAAACAAATAGGGAAGTCCGAAAGAATATTTTAATAAAGAAATTAAAATGAAATAAGTTGCAGGAAAAGCAAGAAAAATTCCTACTGCAACTGCCAATTTGCGGTTGATTATCATTTGTTTCATAATTTAAAAATTTTTAAAATCATTATTTCACTTTGTACTGCAAAGTAGATTTGCAAAAAATTATTTCATTTGTTTTATCATCTTTTCCAAAGCCAAAAGATGTATTTTAAATGCTTTCTCCCCTGTTTTGGTTACCGTATACGTGGTGTTCGTTTTTCTTCCCATAAATCCTTTTTTAATCTTAATATATCCCACATCGTCCAGCGTTTTTATATGCGAAGCAAGATTGCCATCAGTTACTTCTATCAATTCCTTTAAATCATTAAAATTTACTTCATCGTTTACTGCAAGGGTACTCATTATCCCAAGGCGTATGCGGCTGTCAAAGACTTTATTTAAATTCTCTATAGGGTTACTCATTGCTTAGCTTTTATTTTCTACAGAACTTATTCTTTCATATTTCCACCACACTATAGTTCCATAAATTATATGCAAAATGCCAAAACCGCCAGCCCAAAAATATAGCCCATAATTAATCATCCATAGGTTAGCAATGCCAAGCAGTATTTCTCCATAGCCTAAAAATTTTACTTCATTTAATGTGTACTTGCCGGCATTTACTAATGCAATACCGTAAAAAATTAAACAGCCCGGTGCAATTAATTCGTACGCTCCGGAGGTTGCTAACCGAATTATAAATAAGCTTCCTGCAAATAAAGGAATAGCAAAATTGGTAATCACCCTTTTTGCTGACATTCCCAAAACTGGAATAGCAAGCTTTTTGCAGCGCAAGTAAATAAAAATAAAAGATGTTATAGCGGCTGCTGTAAATGTTATTATAGCAATTAACAATAGTTCTATATCCCGTTCACCTCTGGGTATATCTACATTATTTACATGGTTCAGCTTCCACCCGGCAATTTTTTTTACAACAACCCAAATGCCAGCCAATGCACAAATACCTGCTGCAATACCACTAAGTCCGCTAATACTGCTAAACTTACTGCTGCGTTCCATCATTTTCTTTATTTGTTGCAGTTCCTGCAAAGGCTGTTGTATATGATTCATAAAAAGTACTTTGAATTACAAAGTAAGTGAAGGAGCTTGATATTTCAAAATAATATTTTATGTTTATTAAAATTTATTAACCCAAAAACTTAGTTGTATGTATGACAATACTGATTTTTCGTTTCCTCCCGGTTTATTTGCCTTCTGTGGCATATTACTCATCATAGTAATTGCATCTTATTGGAAAATTTTTACCAAAGCAGGAGTAGCAGGATGGAAAGCAATTATACCAATCTATAATTGGTATGTATTATTAAAAATTGTTGGAAAGCCAGGCTGGTGGCTAATTCTATTTTTTATACCGATAGTAAACATAGTTTTTATTATTTGGACATACAATATGCTTTCTAAAAGTTTTGGGAAAGATGAGGCCTTTACTGTGGGACTTATACTATTGGGAATTGTATTTTTTCCTATTCTTGCTTTTGGCAGCGCCAAATATTTAGGGCCTTATGGAAATAAACAAGAATTTGAAAACCGTAACTTAAAAAATTATGAGTTTGGGAAGGAATAATTTTTTTTATTAATTATTAAGGCATGTGATAATAATGTTACATGCTTTTTTTATTTTCTCAATTGAAATTATTAACGGCGGTACAATGCGTAAACATTGTGGAGCAAATAAGAACCAGTCGGTGAAAATTCCTTTATCAATTAAAGCCTTTATCATTCTCCTGTTTTCTTCTGCGCTTTCAAATTCAATTGCTATCATTAAGCCTTTGCTTCTTACTTGTTTTATTTTAGGATGAGATAACAGAGAGATGAACAATTCTTCTTTTTCTTTTACTGCATCAATTAATTTTTCATCCAATAAAACTTTCATTGCTGTTAAGCCTGCGGCACAGCAAACGGGATGACCTCCAAATGTATTGATATGTCCGAGCACAGGATTAGTGGTTAAATGATCCATTAATTTTTTATCAGCTATGAAAGCACCAAGAGGCATTCCACCGCCCAATGCTTTACCAAGTAAAAGAATATCAGGAACTACATCAAACTGTTTAAAAGCCCAAAGCGTACCGTTACGCCCAAAGCCACATTGTATTTCATCGAGTACCAGGAGTGTTCCTGTTTCATTGCATTTTTCGCTCAATGCTTTTAACCAATTTTGTTGAGGAACAATTACTCCTGCTTCTGCCTGTATTGTTTCTGCGATAACACATGCTGTGTGTTCAGTGATTAATTGAATATCCTCAAATGAATTAAAATTTAAATGGAATACATCAGGCAATAAAGGTCGAAAGGCATTTCTCCAATACTCATCTCCCATTATACTTAATGAGCCCTGGGTGCTGCCGTGATAAGAATTTTTAAAAGCAACTATTTGAGTTCTGTTGGTGAATCGTTTTGCAAGTTTCATTACGCCTTCTGTTGCTTCTGTACCGGAGGCAGTAAAGAAAACTGAATTGAGAGATACAGGTAAATTATCCGTAAGCAGCTTTGCATATTGAGTTTGCGGAGAAAGAACCAATTCCCCATTTACCATCACATGCAAATATTTATTAAGCTGATCTTTTATTGCCTCAAGTACTTTTGGATGACGATGCCCTACATTACACACGCTTATTCCCCCGATGAGGTCAATATATTCTTTACCATTTACGTCCCACATTTTGCAACCTTCGGCTTTTATAATTTCAAGCGCTAATGGAGAATCGGATGTTTGCCCAATGTGATTAAGAAAAAGTTGGCGGTTGGTGATACCCCCTGCGCCCCTGAAGGGGAGATTGAGATCTTCATTGTTTTGCATGATTGCAAATGTCGTGAAGAAAAGAGGATATTTGTAGAGCAGAATTTAGTTATCGCAAAGTGCACAAAGAAACTGCAAAGTATCGCAAAGTATCGCAAAGTTCTTTACGGCTCTTTGCGAACACCTTAGCGTTCTTTGCGATACAAAAAAAATGTTGAGTAAAGGTAAAATGTACAAGAGTGCGACGCCAATGAAGATGATAGCAGTACTAAAGCTGGCTACCAAAAAAAATAAAAAATGAGTTTTATACTTCCTGTTAAAAATGTGCTGCCAAAGTTTGGAAATAATTGTTTTATTGCGCCTAATGCAACGATTGCCGGTGATGTAGTGATGGGTGATGATTGCAGCGTTTGGTTTAATGCTGTGATACGTGGAGATGTGAACAGCATCAGGCTTGGCAACAAAGTAAATGTGCAGGATGGAGCTATAATCCATTGCACCTATGAGAAGGCAAAGACAATAGTTGGAAATAATGTGAGCATCGGACACAATGCAATTGTACATGGATGCGTTATAGATGATAACGTATTGGTGGGTATGGGTGCAATTGTGATGGATAATGCACATGTGGGAAGTAATTCAATAATTGCAGCGGGTGCGGTGGTGCTGGAAAAAACAATAATTGAACCCGGAAGTATTTATGCAGGTGTACCTGCGAAAAAAGTAAAAGATATTCCTGAAGAAATGATAAGCGGAGAGATAAACAGGATTGCCAATAATTATGTGATGTATGCGGAATGGTTTAAGAGAAGTTAATCGATGGCAGTTGGTAGTTGTGCGAAAAAAGAGTTAACAATTTATTGAGGCAACTAAATTTAGAAGACAATTATCTTTAAAAATATGAAACAGGTTCTTTTAGTTGTTATGATCGCTTTTGCTCTCTCCAGCTGTTCTCTTTTTAGGAAAAATGTGAAGTATGGCTGTCCTACAGATGGAAGAAATGTTGGAGCTGAGAAACTTTTATCCGGAGATCCTAAATCGGTAAAGGCCGCCAGCAAAGCAAAGTACAAAGGAGGAAGTGCAGTAAAATCAGTTTATTAAAATAATTTATTTTTTGATACCCATAAAATAACCACTAAACCAATTTACCCATGTGCTATCATTTAAAAACCCATTACGGCGGCACTGAAGCCGTAATTGATGACAACTGCGGAATTTCAAAATTCTACCTGATTGCCAATACCCTTACCGATGAATTGTGTGTAACTTTTTTAAACCAGATTGATGATGCTGATACTCTCGATTGGGATTTTGAGTACAAAAATCATTACCTCACTTTGCACTACAATATTTTTAACGGTGTTTCTATTCTTCCGCAAAGTTATAAGGGAAAGAAAAAAGAAAATAAAGCTGTGCTTGAAATTGCAAATTTTTTACAAAGCAGAGCATATTAAAATTTTTCTGATAGAAAAACTTTACCACGATTTTTCCTGGATACTTTCCAGAATTGTTAAGTAACTCACGTAACGGTCCGTTGCTATACCTCCTGAATTAACAGCCTCCTTTACAGCACAAGCTGGCTCATTAATATGCATACAATTATTAAACTGGCAATCATTTATTAAAGCCTTCATCTCAGGAAAATAATGAGAGAGTTCCTGTTTGGAAATATCCATTAATGCAAATTCACGCAGCCCCGGTGTATCGATAATTTTACCGCCAAACGGAAGATCGAACATTTCGGCAAAGGTTGTAGTATGCATGCCCTTACCGCTCCAGCTACTAACATCCAATGTCTTTAATTTAAGTTTAGGGAAAACAATATTTATAAAAGAAGATTTGCCAACACCTGAATGGCCTGATAGTAATGTTACTTTGTCCTTCAATAAACTTGTCACTTCTACTACACCCGTATTTTTTTCAATACTCATTGCCATTACTTTATATCCTATCGTTTCATAAATATTTTTTAGCTCATCAAATTTTTCAACTTCTTTTTTCCTGTGCAGATCAGCTTTGTTAAAAACAATTATTGCAGGGATATGATAGGCTTCGCATGTAACAAGAAAGCGATCAATAAAGCCTTGCGAGGTTTTTGGGTCTTTTAAAGTTGCGAATAAAAGAGACTGATCAAGATTGGAAGCAACAATATGATGCTGGTGTTTGTTATGTGGCGATTGCCGGGTAATATAATTTTTCCGTTCAATTATTTTATTGATTACCACAGATCCTTCGCCTTCATTTTCCATTTCTATTTCCACGTGATCACCAACAGCAATAGGATTGGTAGAAGTTATACCATCAATTTTGAATTTACCTTTTATACGGGCATTGTAAACTTTGCCACCTTCACTTTTAACCACATACCAGCTTCCCGTAGATTTGTAAACCGTTGCTTTCATTTGTGCAAGTTATTTGAAATGTACGATGTACGTTATGAGAAGTATGATGTAAGAAAACTATGGAAATTTTTTAAACACTGTAAATCTCAACAACACTTCTAAGAAAAGAAATAATAATGCAGCAAATACGAATGGATAAAACTTTTCAGCAAAGCGGTGAAAAGTTGTTATTTGAACTTTTGATTTTTCCAGCTTATCAATCTCATTATAAATATTTTTAAGGCTTACATTATCCTTTGCCCTAAAATATCTTCCTCCCGTTTCATTGGCAATATTTGTTAATAATTTTTCATCAATTGCAACTTTTTCATTTTGCATTACAATGCCCATTGGAGTACTAACCGGAGTTGGGGCGTAGCCATCTGTGCCCACGCCGATGGTATATACTTTTACATTAAACCGTTTTGCAATTTCCTTTGCAGTAGCAGGGTCAATTAATCCGCCATTATTTATGCCGTCGGTTAATAAAATAACAACTTTACTTTTTGCAGTGCTGGTTCTTAATCTGTCAACGCTTGTTGCAAGACCGGAGCCAATAGCAGTGCCATCTTCAAGCAATCCATTTCTTATTTGTACTATCTGTGATTTTAATACTTCATGATCAGTTGTTAATGGACATTGCGTAAAACTCTCGCCGGAGAATATTACAATACCAATTCTGTCTGTCAACCTTTGATCTACAAAATCTTCAGCAACCCGTTTTGCGGCTTCCATTCTGTTTGGCGTAAAATCCTGTGCTGTCATACTGCCGCTAACATCAATACATAAAATAATATCAATGCCTTCTCCCTCATTTAATTGCTCATCATTTTTTGTTTGTGGCCGGGCAAGTGCAATTATTATACAGCTTAGTGCCAGCAATCGAAGAATAAATGGGGAATTAAAAAAAACATTTTTCCACGATGAGATATTCGTCATTCCCTCAATGGATGAAATATTAACGGCTGCCTGTTGTTTTTGTGTTTTGATTATTTTCCAGAATATCAGAACTGGAATTATGGCCAACAGATATAAGAATTGTGGCTGACCAAAAGCTATGTTATTAAAATAATCAAATATCAATGCAAGCTCATTTAAAAATTAGTTTATCAAAATGATCAATCACTTTTCTTACATCATTCAATGCTGATTCGCTTTCCTCTTTATGCGGATAATATTTTGCAAACTTTACGGCATCTGACATTCGCAGAGAGTTGGCGATTAATGCTGTATTTTCTTTTAACAACAGAGTATCATTTAGTGCAAGCAATATTTCTGATGAGGTATGGTTAAGCATATTTCTTTCCATTTTCCTTGAGAGATATCTTTTAAATATATCTGATAGTTTTGTATGAAACTGCTTAACCTCTCCTCTAAATAATAACTGGTCTTTTTGCAATTGCTCCAATGATTGTATCGCCTCATCATAAGGTGATAGTTTGGATGTAAAAACAGGAGGGACTGTCTTCCTCTTCTTAAAATATTTTATAACATACACAATTAACAGGATCAATAATATAAGAAGACTTGCCGCTGCAATCCACACCCACAGCGGTGTTTCATCCTTTACTTCTATTATGGATTTTATATCGTGAAATGTTTTGGAACTATCTAAAGGAGAAAATGAAACGTTTATGGGAATAGAATCTGTAAATAAATTTATAACACTGTCGGTAGCAAATGATTCAAAATTTACATTCAGAGAGGGAATAGTATTTAATCCTGAATCGAAGCTTGTAAGTGTAAGTGTTTGTCTGCAAATAAGTGTTCCGTTGTGTTCTATTGAATCTATTTTACCGCGACTTACAACTTCAAAATGGCTGAAACTATCAGGAACATTAAACCAGTTTAACCTGTATGTATTTGTGGGAAAGGCTGCCTCTACACTGTATTTTAAATACTCCCCTATTACAATTTCTTTTCTATCAACAGATGTTTTGAGCGAAGGTAATTGTGCAGAAGCAAGCTGTACACTTAATCCTAAAACTAATACAATAAGTATGGTAACAAAATATAAAGCTTTTTTCATTCTCCATTATCCATTTTCCGTTATCAATTTACCCTATGCTCTCTTAATAAAAAATTGTTGTAAAATTTTTACATAATCCTCATCTGTTCTTAAATGTAAAAGCTCGGCGCCAGCCTTTAAAAAAATGCTTTTACAATATGCACTTTGTTCTAAAAAATGTTGCTGATAATTATATTGAATTAGCTTGTCACTGGTATCAAGCCATTTAATATTTCCCGTTTCAAGATCGCGGAATTGTGTCATTCCGATATCAGGCAATTGCATGTCCATTTTATCATACACTTTTAAACCTATTACATCATGCCTGTTACCGATCACTCTCAAATTATCTTCATACTTATCATCTAAAAAATCGCTCATGATAAAAGCAATACTTTTTTGTTTAGAAGAACGGTTAAAAAATTTCATCGCCTCATTCAGATTTGTTGCTTTTCCTCTTGGCTTTGCTGTAAGCAATTCTCTTACAATATATAAAGCATGCTGCTTGCCTTTTTTAGGTGGAATATATTGCTCTACCTTATCGCTAAAAAATATCACACCCACCTTATCATTGTTATTAATAGCGCTAAAAGTGAGTATTGCTCCTACTTCTGTAATAAGATCTTTCTTTCTTTGGAGAGTGGTACCAAATAAAGAACTGGCGCTAACATCAACTAATAATATTACAGTAAGTTCCCTTTCCTCTTCAAAAACTTTTGTGAAGGGATGGGAATACCTTGCACTTACATTCCAGTCAATAAATCTTACATCATCGCCATGAGCATATTCTCTCACTTCCCTAAAACTCATTCCACGGCCTTTAAAAGCAGAATGATACTCACCTGTAAACATGTGTGTGGTAAGTTTACGGCTTTTAATTTCAAGCTCTTTTACTTTTTTTTGTATGTCGGGAATGGATAACATTAGGGGACATTAACCACTTTTAGAATTTCACTAATTATCATTTCTACAGAAATATTTTCTGCTTCAGCTTCGTAGGTTAATCCAATACGATGACGTAAGACATCTCTGCAAATATTTCTAACATCTTCAGGAATTACATAACCCCGCTTATTTAAATAGGCATAGGCTTTTGCCGCCAATGCAAGATTGATGCTTGCTCTTGGTGAGCCCCCGAAACCTATGAGTGGCTTAAGTTTGGGAAGATTGTATCTGTCAGGATAACGGGTTGCAAAAACAATATCCAAAATGTAATGCTCAACTTTTTCATCCATATAAACCTGGCGAACCAATTCCCTTGCAGTGATAATTTCCTGTGTTGCAACAACAGGATTTATCATTGCCTGCTTCATTCCCTGCACATTTTGCCTGATGATATTTTGTTCCTCGCTTTTTGTTGGATAGTCAATTACAACCTTCAGCATAAATCTGTCCACCTGTGCTTCAGGTAAAGGATATGTTCCCTCCTGCTCAATAGGGTTTTGTGTTGCCAGTACAAGAAATGGTTCTTCAAGATTGTAAGAACTGTTGCCGATAGTTACCTGCCTTTCCTGCATCGCTTCCAGTAAAGCGCTCTGCACTTTTGCGGGGGCACGGTTTATCTCATCTGCCAAAATAAAATTTGCGAAGATGGGACCTTTACGAACTACGAATTCATTTTTCTGTTGATTATAGATCATTGTACCGGTAACATCGGCAGGCAATAGATCAGGTGTAAATTGTATCCTGCTAAATTTTGCATTGATGGTTTGTGCCAGCGATTTTATTGAAAGTGTTTTTGCAAGGCCCGGAACACCTTCGAGTAAAATATGGCCATTGCTTAAAAGACCGATCAACAATCTTTCTATCATGTGACTCTGGCCTACAATTACTTTTCCTATTTCATCATGTATTTTATCAATAAAAGTAGCTGAGTGTGTTATTCTCTCATTAAGTAAACGGATATCTTCTGCGGTTTGTAGCATAAATAAAAATTAATGCGTTATAAAAAGTTGCGGGCTGCAAAGTAACGAACTTGCTTAAACAAAAATGCTGCCATGCAACTTTCAAGGGTAAAAGTGTATTAATTTTAACGCTAAAATGTAAATTATGGTAGACCAACAATTAATTACAACCAGCAACCAATTGGATGGTTATAGAATAACTAAACACTTAGGTGTGGTGCGTGGCATCACCGTTCGTTCAAGAAGTATATTTGGAAATATCGGCGCCGGATTACAATCCTTAGTGGGCGGAAAGATCACCATTTATGTGGAGCTGTGCGAAAGAGCCAGGGAAGAAGCATTTCAAGCACTTATACAAAATGCGAATGAAAGGGGCGCTAATGCAATTATTAATATTCGGTATGATGCCAATGAAGTGATGGCGGGCATCACGGAAGTTTTATGTTATGGAACAGCGGTGCAGGTGGTGAATGTGTGATCAACTCAAATACTTCCCCACAATAGGCAATCTTCTTTCTACGCCAATGGCTTTTGACAAGATTAAAAACTTCGATAACCTTTTATTAAATTTGTAAAAAGAAATTACATTGCCCGATGCTTTAAAATATATTGTTGATGACAGCGGACATAAGACATCTGTGCTTGTACCTGTAAAGATTTGGGAAGACCTGAACACCAATTATCAAAAACTGCAAAACAAACTAAATATTTTAAACAGCATTAAGGAAGGACTAACTGAAGTACGAGCATCTAAAAAATCCGGGAGAAAATTACAAACACTAAAAGCATTCCTTAAGTGAGTGTAACAGTTCGAATAACTAAAAGTTTCAGGACAGCAGCGAAACCACTCTTAAAGAAATATCCATCACTTTTCAAAGACCTTATTATCTTAGAAACAGAACTTATAAATAATCCTAAACTTGGGATTTCTCTTGGCAATAATACTTATAAAATCAGACTCAAAATTTCCAGCAAAGGAAAAGGAAAAAGTGGCGGAGCTAGAGTTATTTCTTTAGTAGAAACAACAGTAATTGGTGAAGTGAATTTTAAAGAGGAAGATGCAACAGTGAATCTCATCACTATTTATGATAAGGCGGATACTGCAACAATCAGCGATAAAGAATTAAGAGACCTTATAAAAACATTTTATCAAACGTAGCTTTTTCAACTCAAATACTTCCCAACAATAGGCAATCTTCTTCCCACGCCAAATGCTTTTGGAGAGATGCGGATAACGGGGCAAAACTGATTGCGTTTGTATTCATTGATGTTTACCAATTTCAAAATCCTGTCAACCAAGGCAGCATCAAAACCCTGTTGTTTTATTTGTTCCGGGCCTTGTACTCTTTCAATGTATTGGTATAAAATTTTATCAAGAATTGAATATTCAGGAAGGCTGTCACTGTCTTTTTGATCAGGCCGCAATTCTGCTGAAGGCGCTTTGTTTATTATGTTTGCGGGAATTATTTCTCTTTCACGATTTATATATTTTGCCAGCTCATAAATTTGAAGTTTATAGCAGTCGCCTAAAACTCCCAGGCCGCCTGCCATGTCACCATACAAAGTTCCATAGCCTGTTGCCAGCTCACTTTTGTTAGAAGTATTCAATAAAATATATCCAAACTTATTGGCAATAGCCATCAATAAATTTCCACGAATCCTGCTTTGAATATTTTCTTCAGCAATACTAAACGGAAGATCTTTAAAAACAGGCTTAAGTTCTTTTAAAAAATCTTCGTAAATATTTTTTATTGGAATTATGTCGTAAGGATTTCCGTTGTTCTTACTTAATTTTTCCGCATCACTTACTGAATGACCAGTTGAATATTGCGACGGCATTAAAACCGCTCTTACATTTTCGCAACCCAAAGCAGTGCAGCCAAGGGCAACAACCACTGCACTATCAATACCTCCGCTGCTGCCAACGATTGCTTTCCTAAAACCCATCTTTGAAAAATAATCTCGTATACCAAGAACTAATGCATCATGAACCTGGGCTATGTTCAAAGATTCTGTGAATTGAACAGGCTCTAAAAGTTGTTCCGGCACAGCCTTAGCGGGTTTTATTACTGGTGCATCAATTGTTCCGTCATCATTTAAAATTATTTCTTCCATGTGCTCTTTAAATTGCGGAAATTCTTTGCAAAGATTTCCGTCTTTATCAAACACAAGCGAAGCGCCATCAAATACTACTTCTGTTTGTGCACCGATTGCATTGCAATAAAAAAGAGGGAGCTTATATTTTATCACGTTTGATTTTATAGTTGCTTTTCTATCCTCGTCATGGGTATAATCAAAAGGCGATGCGGATAGGTTTATCATTACATCAGGCTTTTGCTCCATTAAAATATCCATCGGGCAAACCCGGTACAATGGATTATTTCCTAAAGTCCAGATATCCTCGCAAATAGTTACTGCAAGCCGTTTTCCTTTAAACTCCATTATGTTCCATGTATAGGCAGGTTCAAAATATCGGTATTCATCAAACACATCATAATTAGGTAAACAAGTTTTGTGTGCTTTGGCTTTTATTCCTTTTTCATACAAAAGAAAAGCGGCATTAAAAAGATCTTTGCCATCCCATGCAGTATTTCTATCCGGTGCGCCAACCAAAACACCAATGGTATCAGCATGTTGTTTTATTTCGTCAATTGCTTTATAACATTTATCAATAAAATCTTTGAACTCTAAAAAATCTTTAGGAGCATAACCGCAAACACATAACTCACTGAACACAATCAGTTCTGCATTTTGTGCTTTGGCAACATTAATCGCATCAATAATTTTAGCTGTATTGCTTTCAAAATTTCCTATATGATAATTCTGCTGTGCAAGAAAAATTTTCATAGTGCAAATTTAACGATTAGCAGATTGTAAATTTGCTGTCTGAACCCAAGATTTTATGGGATTACAGGATTAATGGGAATTATTTCAATTTAATCCGGTTCTTATTTTAGATAATTTTAAAATCACAATAATTATGAAATATTTTCTGTGTTTTTTTCTTTCATGCATTACTCTTTTTTCCTGTAAGAATAATGACATTCCCGATGTTTCAAACATTCAGGTAGAACTGAAAGTTCAGCGGTTTGAGAAAGATTTTTTTTCTATAGATACTAACAACATATTAAATGAGCTGCAACGATTAAGAATTAATTACCCATCATTCATTAATGATTTTACAAGCCAGATACTGGGCTTTAATCCCTCCACTCCTTCTGACACCCTTTCAAAATATATTCATTTATTTATAAGAGATTATCGCTTTGTAAAAGACAGTGCTGATAAGGTTTTTAGTAATTTTGAGCCTCAAATAATAGAAATAAAAAAAGGCCTCCAGTTCGTAAAATATTATTTTCCCGAATATAAATTTCCAAACAAAGTAATTACTTTCATTGGCCCTTTTGATGGATACAGTGATGTATTAACTTCTGATGCGTTTGCTGTAGGATTACAATTACACATGGGAAGTAATTTTTCTTTTTACAACAGCGGAATAGCTCAGGATCTTTTTCCCGCTTACATTGTACAAAAATTTACGCCTGCTTACATTCCTGTTAATTGTATAAAAAATATTGTTGATGATATGTTTCCTGACAGAAGTACAGGCAAAGCTTTAATTGAGCAAATGGTTGAGAAAGGAAAGCGATTGTATCTTCTTGATAAATTTTTACCCTACACGAAGGACTATCTTAAAATTGGTTATACTGAAAAACAATTGAAGGATTCTTATACAAACGAAGCTGTGATATGGGATTTCTTTTTGAATAATGATCTGCTGAATAATGCTGACCAAAATATTGTAAAGAATTATATTGGCGAAGGCCCGAAAACACAGGAACTCGGAGAAGGCTCGCCGGGAAATATTGGCGCATTCAGCGGATGGCAAATTGTAAAAAAATACATGAATAAAAATTCAAAAATTACCTTGCCGGAGTTAATGAAAACAGAAGCAAGAGAAATTTATAACCGGTCAAAATATAAACCGAGAGGATAACAATTTATTCCGGAATAAATTTCATTGAGATAGAATTAACGCAATGCCTTGTATTTTTTGCAGTGAATTTTTCCCCTTTAAAAACATGGCCGAGGTGAGCATCGCAGTTGGCACAAACAATCTCTGTTCTGCTGCCATCTGCATCAGGTAAGTGTTTTACAGCGCCTGGAATTTCATCATCAAAACTTGGCCATCCGCAATGAGAATCGAATTTATCTTTGGAATTATACAAGGGCGAATTGCATCTGCGGCAAACATAGGTGCCTGCCTGTTTATTGTTATTGTATTCTCCTGTAAAAGGCATTTCTGTGCCTTTGTGTACTATCACTCTTTCTTCGGCAGGCGTTAATTTATTGTATACCATTTTAAAAAATGTTTTTTGTATTTACGAAATAAGATTTAAAAAGGTTTATGATGATGAGTGATAAAATTAAAAATTACGGCGCATACTTAATGGAAAATTGTACAATAAATGTTGATGAATAATTTGCTGCTCATCTTCTACACCTGATTGCAGCGGAAAGGTACTGTCTGTAATTCCAAATTTTTTTTGAATTATTTTTACAAAGCCGAGAGGATGCACGGTGAAGGTTGTGAGTGGCTTTTGCGCCGGACTTGCAGCGAAAAGCAGGACCAATGTTTAGCATTGCACATAAGCCTGTGTACACAAAAATTACAGAAAGAGTTGGAAAAGAAGTTAGTTTAACTTAAAAGGGACTGTCATTTCAAAAGCAGGAATGTTTACAGAAAAATCTTTTTTGGTATTTAGGTTTTCCATGGTGTAGGTGCCATGCATTTTACCAAGCTCCGTACGAAGATTACAACCACTGATGTATTGATATTTTTCGCCTGAATTAATTTGAGGCTGGTTGCCTATAACGCCTTCCCCTTCTACTTCGCGGTGGGTACTGTCACTATCGAAAATAAACCAGTGGCGACGCAATAATTTTACAGCAAAAGAATTATTATTTTCAATTGTTATACGGTAAGCGAACATGTATTCGCTGCTGAGAGGATTGCTATAATCTGGCTGGTAAAATGTTTCCACGCTTATTTTTACCCCTTCCGAAATTTTTGATACCATGTTGTTCACTATATAAAATTAATTTAAAAACGTGGAAAGGTTAAAAATGTTTCAAAATATATGAGTTTTTAAATAATATACCGTTTTCGGGTAAACAGTAACCTGCGGTTATATCTTTTTTGTTTTGGAATAGTCTTGTTTTATTAACCACTGCAATATTTTATCCCGGTTATCGCCCTGAATAATTATTTCATTTTGTTTTACTGAGCCTCCGCAACCGCAAAATGATTTAAGTTTTTTGCTTAACTCTTCCAAATCATTTTCATTGCCCTTAAACCCCTGTATCAACGTAACAACTTTGCCGGCACGTTGCTTTGCATCTAACCTGATTCTTAAATTTTGTTGCATTGGAGAAAGCGTTTCCGTTTGTTCTGTACTTTCATTCTGCAAATGAAAATTGGGATCAGTTGAATAGACAAGGCCGGATGAATTAAATTTTTTCTTTGACATTTATAAAATTTGCGCTTTCAAGCTAAGGTCTAAACTTTTTGCCTGGTGAATAATTGCTCCGCTTGAAATATAATCCACTCCTGTTGCTGCATATTGCTGAATATTTTCAAGATTAATTCCGCCGCTGGCCTCGGTTTCATAATTGCCATCAATGATTTTTATTGCCTTCATAATTTGCTGCGGAGTAAAATTATCAAGCAATATCCGGTTTACTTTTCCAATTCTTATAACGGTTTTCACATCGTTAATATTTCTTGTTTCAATTTCAATTTTCAGATCTAAATTTTTGGTTTTTAAATAGTCATTTGTTTTCTCAATTGCTTTTTTAATTCCTCCGCAATAATCTATGTGATTGTCTTTAAGCATTATCATATCATACAATCCAAAACGGTGATTAGTTCCTCCGCCAATTCTTACTGCTTCTTTTTCAAGTAGTCTGAAATTAGGTGTAGTCTTTCGTGTATCTAACAACTTTGTATGAAAGCCCTTAAGTTTATCAACATATTTTTTAGTAAGAGTAGCAATGCCGCTCATTCTCTGCATACAATTTAAAACCAATCGCTCGCAGGTAAGTATTGTGTGAACTTTTGCATTTACTTCAAAAGCCGTTTCACCATTCTTCATTTCATCGCCATCTTTTTTTATTGCGTTGAAAATAATTTCAGGCTCAACATATTTAAAAATCTTTTCTGCAACTTTTACCCCTGCAATAATTCCATCTTCTTTAATTTTTAAAACAGCCTGGCCTTTTACATTAGCATCAATAGAAGATAAGGTGGAATGGTCGCCATTGCCAACATCTTCTGCCAAAGCATTTTTAATAAGAAAATTTAGTTGCTGTTCATAATTCATCCTTACAAAATTAGTCAATGATTTTTTTGCATAAAAAAATCCCGCCTAATAGTGGCGGGATCGAGTGATTAAAAAAAACACTCCAATTTTAAGAGAGCTATTTTTCAAATCTTAATTCCTGTAGTAATTGTTTATCACCTTTTTGTTTTAAATAGATAGATGTTTTATAATCACCATTTTTCGTTTGTAAAGTTCCGGTTACAAATTGAACCCCTGCGTTATCACCTTTATTTGTTATTTCAAAATTTGTAACAATGTTATTATTAAAAAAGTCTTTAACCACAAGTTCCGCCTGGCTTTTACTGTAAGCATTACTTTTATCAGGAAAAGTAATTTCAATTGTATTATCAAAATATTTTGAAAGCTCTGATGCATTGCCATCCTTAATAGCCTTAACCACATCATCAAGAGAAACAAATGCAAATAAACCAAATGAAAAAAAGATGAGGCAATATCGTAATAAAATTTTCATGAGTAAGTCAAGCTACTATTAATTTTGCCAAAAACGTGCCAACTAAGGTTTAATGTTTTACTGCTAATAATTTAGCTTTGAATTATGGAAAGCAAAAAAGTTATTTTAATTATTATGGATGGGTGGGGGCTGGGAAAAATAAAATCGAGCGATGCTATACAAAACGCTAATGTACCGTTTGTGAGTTCTCTATATAAAAAATATCCTAACACAACTTTGGTCACCTGCGGCGAGGCGGTAGGCCTTCCTGCAGGGCAAATGGGTAACAGCGAAGTTGGCCATTTAAATTTAGGTGCCGGCAGAATTGTTTACCAGGAACTTGAACGCATAAATGTTGCAATAAAAAATGGGGAGTTTAAAAAAAATGAGATTCTTCTCAACACAATACTTTATGCAAAAAACAATAACAAGCCATTGCATTTAATGGGGCTTGTAAGTAATGGTGGCGTGCATTCTCACATTAATCATCTAAAAGAAATAGCTACCATTTGTAAAGAAGAAAATGTGCAAAATGTATTTGTGCATGCGTTTACTGATGGCAGAGATACAGACCCAAAAAGCGGCATTAATTTTTTAAAAGAATTACAAGATCATTTGCAAAATACAACAGGAAAAATTGCAACAGTTGTTGGCAGATATTATGCAATGGACAGAGACAAGCGTTGGGAAAGAATTAAAATTGCTTATGACGCTTTGGTTAATAAAATAGGCAGAGTAACTGACGATATTTTAGATGCTGTTGAACAATCTTATCAGATGAATGTAACAGATGAATTTATAAAGCCCATCATCAATAAAGCAACTCCGGATGGAAACATAAAAAACGGTGATGCAGTGATATGTTTTAATTTCAGAACAGACCGATGCCGTGAAATAACACAGGTATTAACGCAAATTTTTCCCCCTGATACGATAGCTATCGGGATTGGAATGGAGCCACTATCACTTTATTTTACAACGATGAGCAGGTACGATCATACTTTTAAAAATATACATGTTGTTTTTGAAAATGATGATCTTAAAAATACATTGGGAGATATTATTGCCCAGCAACATAAAAAACAAATTCGCATTTCAGAAACAGAAAAATATCCGCATGTAACTTTCTTTTTTAGCGGCGGAAGAGAAATTCCTTTTGATGGAGAAAAAAGAATTATGATTCCTTCACCTAAAGTGGCAACCTACGATCTTCAGCCGGAGATGAATGCAAATAGTGTTACTGATGCATTGCTTCCTGAAATTAAAAATAAATCTGCAGATTTTATTTGCTTAAACTTTGCAAATACAGATATGGTAGGGCATACAGGCGTTTGGAATGCCGTAATTAAAGCCGCAGAAACAGTAGATAAATGTGTTGATAAAATTGTTACTGCAGCTTTGGAAAATGGTTATACTATTTTTTTAACTGCAGATCATGGCAATGCAGATTATATGATAAATGAAGATGGAACACCAAACACTGCACACACTTTAAATTTAGTTCCTTTCTTTATAATTGATAAAACATGGAAAGGAAATATAAAACCCGGAAAACTTGGTGATATAGCGCCAACTATTTTATCCATGATGAATTTACCTATACCTAAAGAAATGACAGGCAATGTATTAATAGATAGATAATAAAATGGTATGAAGATTTTCAAAAAAATTTTAATCATATTACTTATTGTTTTTGTACTAATTCAATTTATTCGTCCTGCAAAAAATAAATCTGATGTTGTAAGCCCTCATGATATTTCAACCAAATACCCAGTGCCAGATAGCGTGCAGCAAATATTAAAAGTTGCCTGTAATGATTGCCACAGTAACAATACACAATACCCCTGGTATTCAGAAATTCAGCCGGTTGGCTGGTGGCTAAGCAATCATATTAAAGATGGAAAAAGAGTTTTGAATTTCTCTGAGTTCATCTCATACAGAATAAAAAAACAATTCCACCGGGTGAACGATATAGAGGAATTGGTTAAGAAGGATGAAATGCCTCTCAGTTCTTATACTTTAATTCATACAAATGCAAAGCTTTCTCCACATCAAAAACTTATATTAGCAAACTGGACTGAATCTTTAAAAGATAGTATTAAAGCCCATTACCCCCCAGATAGTTTATTAGGTAAATAATATAACGAAAAATGATCAAATTACCTTATTTTTTTATTTTGTACGCAGCAATTTTTTATAAATTTTTGTCATAACTTGGGGCTAAAACAAGCAAAATATATGACAGAAGAGCTAATGCTTCATGGCTGTCTTAATAATAATGCATCTGCGCAGGAAGCATTATACAATAATTTTAGCCCTAAAATGTTAGGTGTATGTTACCGGTTTGCACGCAGCAGAGAAGATGCAGAAGATATGTTGCAGGAAGGATTTATTAAAGTGTTTTCGCAAATAGCGCAGTTCCGCAGGCAGGGAGCACTTGAAGGATGGATAAGAAGAATTGTTGTGCATACGTGCATTAATATATTAAAGAAGAATAAAAAATTTACTGACAGTGTGGATCTGATTCATGCCAACAGTATACACCTGAATGAAAATAACATTCCTTCAATATTGGAAGCTAAACAGGTTGTTGAATCAGTACGGCAATTACCAATGGGTTACAGAACTGTTTTAAATCTATATGCTATTGAAGGATTTTCTCATAAAGAAATTGCGAAGATGCTGGATATTGAAGAAAGTACAAGCAGATCGCAATACACAAGGGCAAAGGTAATGTTAGAAGATATTTTGATAGAGAAAAAAATATTGCAGAAACCAAGAGAAAAAATAAGATTACTGCAGGCTGTAAACTAAAAATATATAAACCAAAAGAAAAAACGATTGTCAATTACCTCTACTGAAATTTATGTGAAATGGAAAGAAAAATTTACTCTGAAGATTTTGAAAAATTCTTAAAAGGCCAGGCAGAACAATTTAAGATGACGCCATCAAAAAAAGTATGGCATGGCATTTATAATGATCTGCATCCGGGAACAAGATGGCCTTCTATTACAATTAGCATTGTTTTTATTTTTAGTCTGGTAATAATCGGGCATTTAAATACTAACAACGAACACGCCAGAGATTTTACACAATTAACTTTATTTGGAAAAACAATTTCATCTTCAGCACACCCTACCGCAAAACAAAAAAAGAAAATTAATTCAGATAAGATTTCTACCGCAAGAAATGCTGAAAATAAAGTTGCAAATTCAAATGTTATTTTAAATTCTGATGAAAGTGCAATAGGTAATGACTACAATGGTAATTTAGATATTAATACAGTTACTTCAGGCGTAAAGAATCAGAATACAGTTAAAAATATAAATACAGAACCTGCTTCGCAATACAGCATAGAGAATACCTCTACACCTGTTCAAAATAATTTACAAATATCTTCCCTCTCAGAGCTTTCAACAAATAAAAGTGCAGATGACATAAAAAATATATCAAATAAAACAGATAACAACCAACCTGTATTAGAAAATACAGTTTCCAATAACAATAACTCTTTAGCCAGTAAAAATGAAGAATCAAATATCCAGAATCAAAATATTACCATTCTTCAAAAAAGAAAAAAAATTAAAGGAAATGTTACGTATTACTTAACACCATCTTTTAGTTATAGAAATTTTTCTGACGATCAAATAAACAGTGCAGTTACTCACAGGCCAATACCGGGGCTGGAAGCAGGAACATCCTTCAATTATAAAATTTTTAAACAATTACAATTTATTGCAGGCCTTCAGGTAAACTATTCCGGCTATGTTATTAAAACAAATAACGTTCACCCTACCGTTGCAACTTTACTGTTAAACAGCAGCGTTCCGGGACAATTTAGTACTTACAGTGCCACATCCCAATATGGTAACCGTACAGGCAACGAGCAAACCAAACTTAAAAATTATAGTTTGCAGGTATCAGTACCAATAGGCTTTCAATATGTTTTTGCAGATAACGATAATATTAAACTAAGCGCTCAGGCTAATTTTCAGCCTTCCCTTATAATTTCCAATAAGGCATATTTGCTTTCCAGTAATGAAAAAAATTATATGACCGACCCTTATTTATTACGTAAATGGAATATGAGCACGGGTTTGGGAACATACATTTCTTTTAAATCCAACTCTTTTAACTGGCAAATCGGACCACAAATTCGTTATCAGATATTATCAACCTATTCAAATAATTATTCTCTTAAAGAACACTTAGTAGATTACGGTATCCGTTTTGGTATAAGCAGAATCTCCAAATAATTTATAATAAAATTTATTTCAGACCGTTATATGTAAACTATAACTTTCTGATCAAAAGTCGTTGCTCCGTACCCTGCAGCGGCTTTTTTATTTTGTATTTTTGAAGATGAGATCAAAGGAATTATGGGCAGTAATTTTTATTACATTTTTACTATCCTGCAACAACCAAAAAACTTCCACCCCAAATCATCAGCAAAGGGACTCGTTAGAAAATCATACTTTTTTTCCGGTTACTGAATATTTGCTTGGACAATTAAAAGAGATTGATAGTTTACCAATAACTCCGCTAAAAATTATCACCCTCAATGGAAAATCGGATTCCCTTTGGATGAAAAAAGAAGATATAAGAATCTTCGCACAGCCATTTCTTCACCCTGAAATTGATACAACAAATTTCAAAAAAATTTTTAGAGAAAGATCTTTTTTAGATCAAACAATTGACGCCGTAACTTTTTCCTATGACCCAATTGATAAGCTTCCTGATTCATTACCACTTAAAAGATGGGATGTTTATATAGATCCCCAAAAAAATAGTATTAAAAGAATTTATTTGGTAAAAGAAACCTTTACAAATGGCCTCCGGCAAACATTCCAGCTCACATGGAAGCCCAATCAATGGTGCAAAATAACTACTATAACCGAGCAGGCAGGCAAACAACCTTTAATAAAAGAAGAAACAATGAAATGGAATTTTAGTGAATGATTTTCTCTTTCCAAAACATATTTTGAAGTGGTAAATTTGCAGTTGAAATGACATCAGAAACCTTTCAAAATATAATTAAAACATTTCCCCACAACCCTGGTATTTATAAATACTTTGATGAGAAGAATGATATGCTGTATGTGGGTAAGGCAAAAAATCTGAGAAAAAGAATAAGCTCGTATTTTACAAAAACATTTACAGGTTATAAAACTTATGAACTTGTAAAACGCATTAACCGGATTGAATTTACTATTGTAGATTCTGAGCAGGATGCATTCTTGCTGGAGAATGCACTCATAAAACAGTTTCAGCCAAAATTTAATATTAATCTTAAAGATGATAAATCATATCCTTATCTCGTTATAAAAAATGAGCCTTTTCCAAGAGTTTTTCTAACGAGATCAAAAATTAATGATGGCTCACAGTATTTGGGGCCTTTCACTTCTGTTGCGAAAGTGAGAGAGCTGTTGGATTTCATTAAACAAAATATTCAGTTGCGAACATGTAAACTTAATCTCACAGAAAACAATATTAAAAAAAGGAAATTTAAAGTTTGCCTTGAATATCATTTAGGAAACTGTAAAGGGCCATGCGAAGGTCTTCAAACAATACAAGATTATAATGAAGGGCTGGCACATTTAAAAAATTTAATGAAGGGAAACCTCTACCCGGTAATTCAGCATTTTAAAAAAGACATGCAGCAGCATGTTGAACGAATGGAATTTGAAAAAGCAGAAATAATTCGCAAAAAAATTGATCATCTGCAAAACTACCAGTCAAGATCAAAAGTGGTTAATGAAAATGTGGGGAACATAGACGTATTCTCTATTTTAAAAGATGGTGATTGTGCTTATGTAAATTATTTAATGGTAAACAACGGAACCATTGTTGTTACGAAAACAATTACGCTGGAGCAAAAACTTGATGAAACACCAGAAGAAGTATTACAGTTTTCCATAGCACAGTTACGTTCCACTTTCAATAGTGAATCAAAAGAAATAATTGTTCCTTTCGAAATTATTTATCCTGAGAATGAAACTATAATAACTGTTCCCAAAGCAGGTGATAAAAAGAAACTTTTAGAACTCTCAGAAAAAAATGTAAATTATTTTAAAGAAGAGCTTAACAGAAAAAAAATGCTGCAACTGGAAGGCAAAACTGACAGCGAAAAAAGGAAAGCGCTTGAACAATTACAGAAAGATCTTCATTTACCTGCAATACCTTGCCACATTGAATGTTTTGATAATTCTAACTTCCAGGGAAGTTACCCTGTTTCGGCTATGGTATGTTTTAAAAACGGGGTGCCCGATAAAAATAATTACCGCAGGTTTAATGTAAAAACGGTGCAGGGAATTAATGATTTTGCAACAATGAAAGAAGTTGTTTTAAGAAGATATAAAAGACTTGTGATTGAAGAGCAAACGCTTCCTCAACTTATAATTATTGATGGGGGCAAAGGACAATTAAGTGCTGCAGTTGAAAGTATAACTGAATTAGGACAACAAGGCAAGACAACATTAATAGGGCTTGCAAAAAATGAAGAGGAAATTTTTTTTCAGGGAGACCAGCAATCAATAAAATTACCATGGAACAGTGAAAGCCTTAAATTAATAAGAAGGATAAGAGATGAAGTACACCGCTTTGGAATAAATTTTCACCGCAACCAGCGTAGCCGCGGAACCTTTGTAAATGAATTGGAACAAATTAAAGGCATTGGAAAAGCTACAGCTGATGCACTATTAAAACAGTTTAAATCTGTGAAAAAAATAAAAGAATTACCAGAAGAAGAACTTGTAAAAGTTTTAGGAACTTCAAAAGCTAAGATTATACAAACATATTTCCATCAAAATACCGCTTCTGACCCTATTAATTTTCTGTAAGTTCTTAAACCGTTTTTAGGCAATAAAAAAGGGGGCCGGATAAAAATCCAGCCCCATTTAAAATCCAATATCCTATGAAAAACCGATACAAAGTTACGCCTAAGAAGCTGCACCATCAAAAGCACATAGCTGCAATTAACTAATTAAACGTTAAGACGTTAATAAAACAAAAAAAGGAAACCTTTCAGTTTCCTTTGAATAAATTTTCATTGTTACAACTTAGTAACTCCACAAATTTTGTTCGTAATTAAATATTTTATCTTTAATATTTTCGCCTTCCAGCAATTGTAATATTTTATTATCTTTTAGCCCTCCCATTTGCGATAAAAATTTATCATACGGATTATCCATTGTGCTTTTAATAATTCTGCCATAAAACATACGGCTTTCAAACAATTCTTCCCATGTCATTCTTGCTCCGAAATTTTTACCATTATACACTTCATACTTGGCAAATATCGGTCTCATATCAGGATAATACACCCAAAACAATTCTGTAGGACCAAGATTAACACCCTGAGATGTAATAATATTTTTTACAGGGGCTATCCCTAATATTCTCCAGAACAAACGTGAGCTTTCTTTATCGAAAATTACTTCTTCTTTAATTCTGAATTGATAAAAAGAATCAAGGTTTACTTCTGCGGTAGTATGTTTGGTACCTGTTACATTTCCCAATGAATCATAAATAGGAACATCTACACTGCCACCGGAAATTTTTTCTGCTACTTGTGAGATGGTAAGTGGTGTTGTAAACCTGTCATCTATGTTATCAAAAACAGTTACACCACCATTGTCAGGTCCATCCTGTATTGCTTTAAATAAAATAGAAATAAAACGTTGGTTACCATTATCTTCATCAGCTGCATAGCGAAAAGGCAAATTCATTTTCTCTCTGATATCAATTTCTCTCCAAAGTTTTTCACGATATACTGCATCATCTTCACGCAAATCTTCATAAGCCAAAGGTGTTTGATCTTTTACAAGATTTCTTTGAATTGCATCATTAGAACGCAAAGATTTTTTTACAACCTGTATGGGTAAGCTATCAATTTTAGGAGCCACTGCAACAGTATCTTTTTTTGCAGGGTTTATGCTAACATTGGTTTTAGCATTAGTTGTTTTTTTTGCTGTAGTACGTTTTGTGGCTGTTCGGGTTGTACGTTTTTTTGTTTGGGCATTACAAAATTCAGCCACCATTGCAAAGCAAAGTGCCAGCACAAAACATTTCAAAAAAATCTTTTTCATCGTATTCAATTTTATTTTATTAGTATAGTATAAATCCTGCCGGAGTAATAACACGAACAACTCCATCAGGACCCTGTACTTTTACATTATCGAAATTTACAGATGTACCCGGAATACATTTACTCAGCTGGCCTGACAGGGAACTTAAACTCCCTCCATTAATTACGGCCGTTTGAACATTTGCAAAGTTTGCTCCTGAAAAATATACAGTTGCGCTTACAACATTAAAGTGTGCATCAAAATCAAATCCTTCTAATTCTGCCCTGCAGAATTGTTGATTTTTAAATACTACAGATTGTATTCTGCCGCCATCACTTGCACCAACTTTAAATTTAGGATCAGGAATTCTTTTTACACGAAAATCGTAGGTGCTGTTTTTTCCATCGGCATTAACTGTAATGGCAGCTTTACCTACAGCGCTTACTCTTACAGTATACTTACCCGGGCCACCTGCCGAAGTTAAACTACCACCACTCATAGATACATGAGTTTTATCCCACCCCGTACCGGAAGAAATACTTACGGGATTATCAACACCAATATAAAATACATTCATTTTATCAAGCATAACAGCAGCGCCGCCTGGCGTACCAACTGTATATTGTACATTAAAACTTTTAGCCTCTTTTGTACCATCAGGCTTTGTATAAGTTACATTAACCGGAACAGTATGATTACCGGCTCCGTTGGCCTGGAATTTATACACTGCTCTGCCCTCAGCATCTAATGACTGCGATGTTCCTCCTATTGTTATTTGAGGCTGCGCTGCTTTACTGTATGCACCAACACCTGCAGTAATTTGAATTTCCTGCCCGGGCATTACATAGTTTGAGCTTTGCCCTACCAATGCGGCAAATTGATCGTAAATAACTTTTACGGCACCAATTTGATTATGACAATAAGTTACTACCTGGTTCTCTGCATTTTTCACATTGTTCTGAAACTTACTAAGCATGGTTAATGCCGCAACAGTCGGCGTCATATGAAAATATGTTTGTGTAAAATCCTTTTTGGTTCCTTCCTGCGATGTAGGAACAGCCAAATCAATAGGCAGAGTAGCTTCGAATTGCTTTCTGATTTCAGGATCTATGTTAAGCATTGACTCTCTGTATTGCTTTAACCTGGCTTCCAATTCCTTTCCTTTACCGTGTGTATCAAACAAACGGGTTGCAGCATCAAGGTTATCTTCTCTGTAAGATTCTACTTGCTTACCATCTTTCATTTCCATTTTAAGATCAGCTTCTTTCTTTAAGTCAGCCTTTAAATTTTCAAGATAAGTATTTATATCGGCCGATAACTTCTGTGCTTCTGCTGCCTTAGGTTGCCAAATTTTTGCTTTTTCAGCAGATTGCGGATCAGCTAGTTTTGCTTCTAATGACTTATATAAAGTACCGTTGGCATCTCCGATAACATTATTAGAATTTATAAGACTTCTGTCAACTACTTTAAAAGCGTTAATTACCTCGGCCGAAACATTCAATGCTAAGATGGCGGTTAATACCAAATACATAATGTTTATCATCTTTTGCCGGGGCTCCCTGGGTAAAGCCATAATATTTAATTTACAGTTTGTTTAGATTTTTGTTTGGATATTAATTTATTGTCTGCCCTGCATTGCACTAAGCATATTACCATAAACCTGATTTAATTTACCAAGATTATTTGCCAGCGTTCCAATTTGTTCTTTTGCTCTTCCGGCATCATCAACAGTATCAACCATAACCTGGCTAGCTTCAGCCATTTTACCATAAAAGCTGTTAAGTGCTTTTAAATGATTATTGCTTTCATTTAATTCCAACTCATATATTGTATTAAGAGAAGAAAGATTTTTTGTAAGAACCTGTACCTGGCTATGGAAACCTTTGGCACTGTCTGCTGCATCATTAAAATGAGTCATTGTATTGGCTGAGGTTGTATAAGCATCACGCAGGCTGCTTATTGCAGAAGTCGCTTCTTTGGTTTTTGCAGAAAAATCGCTTGTAGATTTTACTACATCTCCCACTTCACCAATTTGCGAAACAGTAGTACCCAGCCTTTGAAAATTATCTCCGAGTCTTTTTAAATTAGCGGGAGTAATATCTGCTTCCATAAGCATTTTATCCATTGATTGCAAAGCAGGGTTCCCTACAACAGCAACTTCCGTATCGCCGGGTTGTATATCTTCTTCATGCCTTTTAGGTTTAACCCACTCAATAATTGCGTATACTAAAAAGATTGCAGTTTCTGTCCACATACCAACGGTAAGCATGGTATCTGCATAAGATTTGTGAGTTAATTTAGCCCATGCTGCAAATATAATTACTGCAGCGCCTGCGCTTACTAAAACATCAATAAGGGTTAAGAAGGTTCTTTTTCTGTGAGCCATGATAATAGTTTTTTAAATTTTAGATTTTAATTTTTGTTTTATTTGAGATAAAGAAATGGCAATGCCAATATCTTTTTAGAATAAGAGCAATAAGTTTTGATTAAAAAATTCTTTCGAATAAGTGATGTTGAAGTTTAAGATTATTTTCTGCTTTTTTTACCCATTGATGGTGGTAAATCAATTACTGTTCTAAAACCGATGTATGATTTAGCAGTATCCTGATATTCATAATTTCTTGTACTGGTTTGTAAAAAATACGCCACATCTTTCCAGCTTCCGCCACGGATAACCTTACGCTTCATGCGGGGAGGATCCTGATCTTTGGCATTCCAGCGAATATCGGGATTCATATCGTGTTGAAAATTATAACCTCCTTCATAATAAAGTGAAGATGTCCATTCTGAAACGTTGCCTGCCATATTATATAAACCGAAATCATTAGGCCAGTAAGCATCTGCTCTTACTGTATAAAATCCTCCATCTTCAGGATAGTTTCCACGGCCGGGTTTAAAGTTGGCGAGCAAACATCCTTTTTTATTTCTCAAATAAGGCCCACCCCAAGGATAGGGCGCTTGTGAGCGTCCACCACGGGCAGCATATTCCCATTCAGCCTCAGTAGGCAACCGAAAAGGTGCTTCAGTAGTTCTTTTCTTACTTACTAAAAATGAGTTAAGATAATGTGTTCTCCATTCGCAAAATGTAGTTGCCTGTTTCCATGTTATACCAACAGTAGGATAATTTCCGAAAGCAGGATGGCTGTTATATTGCTTTGCCATTGGCTCGTTATAAGAATAAGAAAAATCTCTTATCCAAACTAATGTATCAGGATAAACCTTTATATCTGTTTTTACAATAAATTGAGAAAGTGATTTGCTGGCATTCTCTCTTCTTGCAGCTTCTTTAAGATCAAAAACTTCTGAGTGATATATTATTTTATTAGGATCAATTGTTTTTTGCCCGTATAATCTGTTATCAGGAGTAACAATCATTGCATCTATCTTTTCAATTACAGTTCTGTCGTTCCATTTAATTGTAGCAACTTTTTTCCAGTCAATAGCCTCAGTTCCATCAGGACTTTGCTTAACATATGGCGAACCTAAAAGCTTCGCTGCAATTGAATCACGAACCCAATTTGTAAACTGACGATATTCGTTATTGGTAATTTCTGTAGCATCCATCCAAAAGCCACTGATAGAAACAGCTTTGTTACGTGCAGTAAAAGCATAGTTTATATCTTCATCACTTGGACCCATATGGAAAGTTCCCGGTGGAATATAAACCATTCCCGGAGGTTTAGGGGGAGAGTAACGTGCAGAAGGAGCCACACCATGTAACTGACCATCATTAGGCAGCCCTTTGGATTTGGATTTTCCCAACTTGCCGCAACCGGATAAAAAAACAATAGCTGCAACAGCTATCACACTTAATAAGTGACTCTTCATGTGTTTAACTTTGAGGGTATACGAGACAAATGTATAATTATTTTTTATTAAACTGGTCATCAAAGCTTTTCTGATTTCTTAAAGTTTTGTCAACAATTACTGCCTAAGATTTACAAACGGACTATTAGTTGAAATATTGCAGATACTGATTAATTTTTATTTTGTTAACAATTGATTTAGAAATGCCGGTAAACTATCTAAAGGAGATTTACAGGAATAGTTACGATATAAATAAATTAGTGGTTTAATAACAACGCTTTTTTTAGATAATAAAAAGTGTCAAATGATTTCCCTTTTTTTTCGAAATAGATACTTATTACTTATTATTTTTTTTTATCACAACAAAGTATATTTTTGTAGCCGTTTAAACTAAACTTTACTATCATGTCAGACATAGCGACAAGAGTTAAAAAAATTATTGTGGACAAATTAGGTGTAGATGAGGCAGAGGTTACTCCCGAAGCTTCTTTCACCAACGATTTAGGTGCCGATAGTTTGGATACCGTAGAATTGATTATGGAATTTGAAAAAGAATTCAATATTTCAATTCCTGACGAACAGGCCGAAACCATTACCACTGTTGGTCAGGCTGTAACATACCTGGAAGAACACGCTAAGTAATATCTTTAATTATTGCAGGTGATTTATGGAATTAAAAAGAGTTGTTGTAACCGGAATGGGTGCTATAACGCCATTGGGTAAAACTGTTTCAGAATACTGGGATGGCTTGATCAATGGAGTATCCGGAGCAGATAACATTACACAATTTGATACCACAAAATTTAAAACAAAATTTGCCTGCGAAGTAAAAGGTTTTGAACCCACCGATTATTTAGACCGAAAAGAAGCTCGAAAAATTGATCGCTTTACTCAACTTGCTTTAGTTGCAAGTGACCAGGCAGTAAAAGACGCAGGTATTAGTAAAGAAAATGTTGATGTAGACCGGGTGGGAGTAATTTTTGCCAGTGGCATTGGCGGTTTAATTACTTTTCAGGAAGAAGTGAGCAATTTTGCTTTGGGAGATGGAACTCCACGTTTCAATCCTTTTTTTATTCCGAAGATGATATTGGATATTGCTGCTGGGCAAATATCCATGCGCCATGGTTTTCGCGGACCAAATTATTCTGTTGTCAGCGCCTGCGCATCAAGTACTAATGCCATTATAGAAGCCTTTGATAATATAAGAATTGGCAGAGCAGATATAATTATCACCGGGGGAAGTGAAGCAGTGATAAAAGAAGCAGGTGTAGGTGGCTTTAATGCAATGAAAGCTTTAAGTGAACGAAACGACGACCCCAAAACTGCATCCCGCCCTTTTGATAAAGACAGGGATGGTTTTGTAATGGGAGAAGGCTCGGGTGTGTTAATCCTTGAAAATCTTGAGCATGCTTTGGCAAGAGGTGCAAAAATTTATTGTGAGATAGCAGGTGGAGGCGCAACTGCAGATGCACACCATATCACAGCACCGCACCCGGAAGGGCTTGGCGCAAAAAATGTAATGCATGTTGCATTAAAAGATGCAGGCATGAAACCTGAAGACATTGATTACATAAATGTTCATGGCACATCAACACCACTTGGTGATATCGCCGAAACAAAAGCTATATTAAATGTATTTGGAGAGAACGCTTATAAGCTTAACATCAGTTCCACCAAATCCATGACAGGCCATTGTTTGGGAGCTGCAGGTGTAATTGAAGCATTGGCTTGCATACTCGCAGTTACAAAAGATATTGTACCCCCAACCATAAATCATTTTACTGATGATCCGGAACTTGACCCTAAATTAAATTTCACTTTCAATAAAGCACAACATCGTATTGTAAATGCGGCACTCAGCAATACATTTGGTTTCGGTGGGCATAATGCATCAGTTATCGTAAAAAAGTACAAAGCATAATTTAGAATTTAATTGCCTATAATAACAATTCAGAATATAATAGTAAGTTATCTTTCATGAAGCCTGCAGCTTGTAACCTGAAGCTTTTTAATTACTTTCGGATTAAATTTCTTTAGTGTCGTTTCTAAATAATATTCTTGATACAAAATCTGATAAGGAGTTTAAAAAACAACTCAGAAATGTTCTTGGTTTTGTTCCAGATAAACTTAATCTGTATAAAACCGCATTAAGTCATCGCTCAGTTCGTGAAGGTGCTGATGAAAATAATGAAAGGCTGGAATTTTTAGGAGATGCGGTGCTTAGCTCACTTGTAGGTCATTATCTTTTTATGCGATATCCCTATAAAGATGAAGGATTTTTAACCGAGATGAGAAGCAAAATGGTAAACCGCAATCAGTTAAATGATATTGCTTTAAAGATGGGGCTAAAAAAAATAACCTTCTATAATAAGTTTGACAGCTCATTAAAAATTTCGCAGATTTTTGGTAATACTTTGGAAGCTGTTGTTGGCGCCGTATACCTTGATATGGGATATAAAAAAACACAGAAGTGGGTTACCAAACATATCATCAATCCCCATCTTTACATGGATGATCTTGAAAATCTTGATATCAACCAGAAAAATAAATTGTATGGTTGGGCAAATAAAAACGGGAAGAGTCTTGAATTTGAAACTTTAGATGAACGAATTGAAAACGGCCGAAGATTATTTACAATAGGTGCAATGATAGATGGAGAGCTGATTGCAGAAGCTAAAGCCTATAATAAAAAAGATGCAAGCCAGGTTGCTGCACAAATTGCAGTAGAAAAATTAGGCATAGAGTTGAAACCGATGTAGAGGCTTTACGTTTAATGTTTTAACGTTAAACGTTTTTAGAAACGAATTAAACGTTAAACGAATTAATAATGAAGTTCGGTATAATAGGAAGTGGCAGTTGGGCCACAGCACTCGCAAAAATTTTAACAGACAATAAAAACACTATCAACTGGTGGATAAGAAATGATAACACCCTAAAACATTTACAAAACCGTAATCACAATCCGCAATATTTAAGCAGTGTTTTTTTTGATACTTCTCTACTACAGCTTTCAACAAATGTAAATGATGTAATTAAAAATTCTGATTGCATTATTATTGCAGTTCCGTCTGCTTTTGTTGCCGATGCACTTTCTACACTTGATAAAAATATTTTTGAGAAAAAGAAAATGGTGTCTGCCATTAAAGGGATTTTGCCTGAAGAAAATTTATTGCTGAACGATTATCTGAAACAACAATTTAATGTAGAGCTGGAAAATTATTTTGCTGTTTTAGGCCCATGCCATGCAGAAGAGGTAGCATCAGAAAAATTATCGTACCTCACTTTTTCAGGAATTGATGAAACTACTACACCCCTTATTGCCACTCACTTTAAAACTGATTATCTTAATACAATTGTAAACCATGATATTTATGGAGTACAGTTTGCGGCCATCTTAAAAAATATTTATGCATTGGGCGCAGGCATTGCACATGGCCTTGAGTATGGTGATAATTTTTTGAGTGTTCTTATTGCTAACAGCGCAGATGAAATGGCAGGCTTTTTACGTAAAGCCGGAATAAAAAATATTGAGATTGGGACAATTGAACACCACCAGACAAAAGGCAACAAACAACAGGTTAATGATACCCATATAAATTATGCAGCATCCGTTTACCTCGGCGATCTTTTAGTTACCTGTTATTCCTTATACAGCCGCAACAGAACCTTTGGAAATATGATAGGCAAAGGATATTCAGTAAAAACAGCACAGCTTGAATTGAGTATGATTGCTGAAGGTTATAATGCAAGCAGGTGCATGTACATCATTAACAAAAACATTTATGCAGAAATGCCAATTGCAGAAACCATTTATAAAATTTTATGGGAGAACACATCTGCTGCACAAGGCTTTGCTAAAATAGAAGAAACGCTTGTGTGAGTTAAATTGAATGTTCTTTCTTTTCTTCAAAAAAAAGATCAGCCGCAATGCCATCTGCGAACAATTTTCCTTCTTCAGTAAGAATAAAATTATGGTTTGTAGTTTGTAGTTTGTAATTATTAATAAACTTAATACTTGCAGTTTGTAACGTAAGCTTTGCAGCATTTCCAAAAAAACTTTCTACATAATTTAAATTTATTCCCTCTATTGTTCGCAGAGATGTCATAATGTATTCATTCAATTTTTGCACATCAGAAAGTTTCTCTTCTTCATAAGGAATAATATTTTTTTTTAGCGACTGAATGTAAAGTGCATTGTTATTTACATTCCATCTTCTTACATCATTAAAAAAAGAATGTGCCGAGGGGCCAATACCTATATAAGCTTTGCCCTGCCAGTAACTGCTGTTATGTTTACTTCTGAAACCGGGCTTGGCAAAATTTGAAATTTCATAATGCTCATACCCTGCATCTTTCAGCCAATTCATTAACAATAAAAATTGATGTGCCTGCTTTTCCGCATCAACTTCCTGTTTCTTTTTTAATGAAATCATTTTTTGCAAAGCGGTTTTGTCTTCAACAGTTAAGGCATAGCAGGAAAGATGGGGAACATTAAAATTTATAGCTATTTCAACATTCTTTTTCCATTCCTCATCAGATAGGGTTGGTGTTCCATAAATGAGGTCAACAGAAAAATTTTGAAAGCCGGCATCTTTAATCATTTTAATACTTTCTAAAGCCTGTACTGCATTGTGAGCTCTGTTCATCCAAAGTAAATCATCTTCTTTAAAAGATTGAATACCGACACTAAGCCTGTTTATTCCTGCAAATTTCCACTCAAAGAGTTTTATAGAATTAATGTCATCGGGGTTGGTCTCTAACGTTACTTCCGCATTTTTTGAAATCTTAAATTTTTCATTAACAGCAAATAATAATTTCTTTACTTCTTCTGCGTTTAATAATGAAGGTGTGCCTCCACCAAAATAGATGGTATTTATTTCGTCATCCAAAAATTTAGTGAGAGAGATTTCTTTCACCATGGCCTTAATCATTTCTTCTTTTTGCAACAATGAAGTGGAGAAATGAAAATTGCAATAATGGCAAGCCTGTTTGCAAAAAGGAATATGAAAATAAATGCCTGACAAGAATTTAAATTTAAGCGTTGCTAATTATGAGATTATAAATTTAGTTTTGAGCCGTTAATGAAAACCCTGCAAAGAAAATATAGATTTACAGTTTTACTTGTTTCACTTTGCTGCTTTACCGGCACAATTTCTTTCGCTCAGGGTAACTATCGTATGATAGCACATCTTGCAGACAAAGATACCTCCATTTGGCAAGATGATAAGTTAAACAGTATAGTTGCTCTTAAGCTGCAAAACAACTTTGTAAATAAAACAGCATGTACAAATTATATTTCAAAAATACCGCAGATCCTTATTGATAAAGGGTATCCGGCTGCATCTGTTGATTCAGTATTTTACGATTCTTCATCAACACATATTATTTTGTTTTTGGGAGAACAATATAAGTGGGCTGAAATACATACAGAAAATATAGATAAAAAATTACTTAACGAAACCGGATGGAATGAAAGATTATTTCAAAATAATAAAATAGATTTTACACAATTACAACTGCAACAGGAAAAGATTTTTAATTATTACGAGAACAACGGTTATCCTTTTGCTGCTATAAAACTTGATAGTATACAAATTGAAAAAGATAAAATAAAGGCAAAATTAAAAATTGATAAAGGCCCGCTGTATCATATTGACAGTATTCATGTTAATGGAAAAGTAAAAATTAAAAATGTTTTTTTACAACGATATCTTAATATTGAAAAAGGAAGTGTTTACAATAAAAATAAATTGCAGCAAATAAGTAAACGGCTTTTAGAGCTACCTTATTTAGAAGAAAAACAACATTGGAATTTGAATATGCTTGGTACAGGTTCGGTTTTAAATTTATACCTGCAACAAAAACGCAGCAGTCAGGTAAATTTTTTGGTTGGATTTTTACCGGGAAACTCTCAAACCGGTAAAACACAGTTAACTGCTGATGTGCACCTCGATTTAAAAAATGCTTTAGGTTCAGGAGAAAGTATTTTACTTAACTGGCAGCAATTACAAAAGCAATCCCCCAGATTAAACTTAGGTTATCAGCATCCGTATATTTTCAATTCGCATTTTGGTATTGATGTTGGTTTTGATCTGCTTAAGAGAGATTCGAGCTATCTGCAACTCAATACACAATTGGGTTTGCAATATGTTTTATCAGCTAATCAATCAGGAAAAATATTTTTCCAAAATCAACACACCTATTTATTAGCAGGAGGATATGATACAGCTCAAATAAAAAAATTTAAAAGATTACCGCCAAATATTGATGTAAATGCAAACAGTATTGGAATAGATTATAAATGGATTAATACAAATTATCTCTACAACCCAAGGAAAGGAAATGAAGTAAGAATTATTACAACAATTGGTTTAAAAAAAATTACAAAAAATAATGAAATATCAAACCTGAAAGACCCTGCAAATCCATCTTTTAATTTTAGCTCTTTGTACGATACCTTAAAACTAAATAGCTATCAATTCAAAATATTACTAAGCGCTGCACATTATTTTCCGGTTGCAAAAAGAAGCACCATTAAAACAGAAATTAACAGTGGAATATTTCAAAGCCAAAATATTTTTAGGAACGAATTATTTCAGATAGGTGGCTATAAATTATTAAGGGGTTTTGATGAGGAAAGTATTTACGCAACACAATATGCCGTGTTCACTTCAGAGTACCGATACATTACCGGGCTTAACTCTTACCTGTTTTCTTTTAGTGATGTTGGTATTACAAAAACACATTATCAAACAACTGATTTTACAAATACTTTTATTGCTGCCGGCCTTGGGTTAAGCTTTGAAACTAAGGTTGGTATTTTAAACCTGAGCTATGCAATCGGCAAAAGAAATAATGTAAAGTTTGATCTTACTAATTCCTCTAAAATACATTTTGGCTATATAAATTATTTTTAATTGAATGAAAGCCTGCAACACAAAAACTATTTTTCTTTTTATAGCAATTATTTCTTTTACCGCATGTTGTACGGCCCAGCTTAATGATTCTTTTAAGAATAAAATAAATTCTGGTTACAAGCTTGAATCAATTACAACAAATAAAATCCACAGCGCTAATCTTGATTCTATATTAAAAAAGAATAAATACCTAAATCTTACCACTACTCCGATTTCATTTGCTACAAAAGAAAAAAACAAAAATGATAAAGACTTTTTATTTTACCTGTTAGGAACATTTATTTTAATTCTCGCCATATTTAAAGCTTTCTATTCAAGATATTTCAATAATATTTTTCGGGTATTTTTTAATACATCGCTTAGGCAAAATCAACTTACCGATCTTTTGTTACAGGCCAAATTACCATCTCTGATATTTAATATTTTTTTTGTGATGAGTGCCGGGCTGTATGGCTGGCTTTTATTAAATCATTATCATCTTTTAAAAGAAAATAATTACCTCTTTATTGTACTTTCTATTTTATTTATAGCTGCAATTTATTTTGGAAAATATATCTCACTTAAATTTATTGGATGGATAGCCGGCATTAAAGTTTCAACAGATCAATACATCTTCGTAATCTTTTTAATTAATAAAATAACCGGTATTATACTTATTCCTTTTATTATATTATTAGGCTTTGCACCTGCGGCGTGGCTTAACCCTATAATTATATCATCTTTTTTAGTTTTAGGTATACTTTTTTTACTACGCTATTTACGCTCATTTGGTTTATTACAAGGCCAGTTAAAAATAATTCCATTCCATTTTTTGGTTTATATAGTTGGAATGGAAATATTACCGATTCTGATAATTTACAAAATGATTTTTCGAATATTGGTATAAGGCTGAAACCATTGCAAATACTAATTTTTTGACCCTTTAAAATAGATAAATTCACTAAGTTTTAGTACATTTGCACACCGTATGAATTATACACATGGTTAAAAACGCTGCGATACAGGAAATTAAACCTGTAAAACAAATACAAAACATACTAATAACACAGGCTAAACCGGAGAGCGACAAGTCTCCGTATTTTGAAATGGCAAGAAAGTTTAAGGTTACTCTTGACTTTCAACCGTTCATAAGGGTAGAAGGTATTCCCGCAAAAGAGTTTAGAAAACAAAAAATTGAAATTCCAGGTTATTCCGCTGTGATTTTTACAAGCCGTAATGCAATCGATCATTTTTTCAGAACTTGTGAAGAAATGAAAATCACCGTTTCGCAACACACCAAATATTTTTGTATTACCGAAGCTGTTGCCTTATATCTTCAAAAATTTATTTTATACAGAAAGCGGAAAGTTTTTTATGGTGCCGACGGAACAAATAAAAGTTTGTTTGATGTTATTAACAAACATAAAGAACAGGAAAGCTTTTTATATCCGTGCTCGGAATCATTTGACAGTGAAATAACCAACTGGCTAAAAGCAAACGATTGTGAATATGCCACTCCGGTTTTGTATAGAATAATCAGCAATGATGTTAAAGAAATATTTGCAAAAAATAATTACGATATCATTTGTTTTTTTACACCCGGCGGTGTAAAAAGTTTTATTGAAAATTTCCCAAATTTTAAACAGAACGGGACAAGAATTGGAGCCTTTGGTGATAACACTTTTAAGGCTGCATCCGCTGCAGGACTTACACTAGATATTAAAGCACCGCAACCTAAAATGCCCAGTATGGTATCAGCGCTGGAAAATTTTCTTTTAACCCTGAAAAAGAAATAAAGCCTTAAAAATAAGTTTATTCTAATAGCAGCTTTAATAGCTGCTTTTTTATTCTCACTTATATTTCTCCCACACATCTGTGCTACATCAATAAAATTTGTATATTTATTTTCTTCTATTAAGTAAACGATTGTAATTATAGCCGCCATGCCTATTAAACAAATAGATCACGGAACAAAGGAATACCAGCAAATGGTAGAGCTTAGAAATGAAATTCTTCGCAAACCCTTAGGCCTTGTTTTTCACAAAGATGAATTAGAAAGAGAAACAGAAGATATTTTAATTGCTGCATTTGAAGAAGATAAAATGCTTGGCTGCTGCCTGCTTACAAAGGTAGATAACCAATGTGTTCGCTTACGGCAAATGGCGGTACAAAATAATTTACAAGGAAAAGGTATTGGGGCCACCATGATGAACTACGCCGAAAATGTTGCAAGAGATGCAGGCTACAGTAAATTAATTATGCATGCCCGCAAAACCGCTATAGGTTTTTATGAAAAGCTTGGATATAAAGTTACAGGTAATGAGTTTGAAGAAATTACTATTCCCCATTATATAATGGAAAAAAAACTCCGTTGATTTTTATCATCTCTTTTTATTTATTTTATCGTTTAATATTTTTTTTGCCTCTACTAGTGCGTTATCGGCAAAGGCATCTTTGGGGATAAGAAAAAATGAGCGGCTGTCAAAATACAAATGAAAAAAATGAGGGCTTTCAATAAAACTGCTAAATGCAGTCCAGGGCCAGCTTTTACTGCCTCTATCATTTTCTAAGAAAAGATGTTTGTCTTCTAATGTAACCTTAAATCCATCTTTAAAAGTTGCCGCTTTTTTGTAAATTATATTAGGGAGAACAAACCAAAAAGCAATCATAAGTGTGAACCATAAAACAGAACTTACTAAAAATGCAAGTGGAGATATTTTTTTAAAAAAGAAAAGGCCGGCAGATAAAATTGCAAAAACATTTACAAGGATCAGCATTGTTTTTATTTCTTTACGGGTTATAAAATGATACCGCAAAGCCTGTATAACTTTTGCTTTATTATAAGTAAAAAAAGATGATGTCATGGTTGGTAAAGGTAAAAACAAAAGCCATCTTTCCAGATGGCCTTTCCTTATTAAAAACAAAACCTTACTTTTAGCTGCAACCCATACTGTTACCACAATTTAAACATTTATAACAAGTACCGCTGCGGATGGTTATGTGCCCACAAGTATTGCATGGCGGTGCATCGCTTTGCATACTTTTGGCGGCAGAGTTTACGGCATCTATTCCATTGTATACTTTTTTTACTGATTCCATTCTATGAGCTTTTACCTGGGGAGCGAGGGTACTAACATTTGCAGTTGCTACTACTCTTACATCACTCTTCTCATGTACACGATCTCCAATGGTTGGCATTTCAATATCCCATTCTTCCTTACCTGTATTCATAATTTCAGGTTTATCCAATACATGAACAAGATCGTTTCTTCCTAAATATTCATACGCCAATGAGCGAAACATAAAATCAATAATAGAAGTGGTGGTTTTAATATTTGGATGGTCAACCATTCCTGATGGTTCAAATCTTGTGAATACAAATTTCTCAACAAACTCTTCTAACGGAACGCCATATTGTAAACCTATTGAAATAGAAATTGCAAAACAGTTAAGCATACTACGCATGGTAGCGCCTTCCTTAGCCATGTCAATAAAAATTTCTCCTAATGTTCCATCATTGTATTCCCCGGTTCTTAAGAACAATGCCTGCCCGTTTATTTTTGCTTTTTGTGTAAAGCCTCTTCTCTTTGCAGGTAAAGCTCTGCGCTCTACTATCATTGCCAGTTGGCGCTTTAATGAAGTATCTGCACTGCTTTGTACTCTTTTATTTACTTCTTCCAAAAGATCTTCAACAGTAAGTGTGCTCATGTCAACTATTCTTACTTCACTTTTATTTTCTGATTGCTCTTCTTCAGTAACTTTTTTCTTCTTATCACTTTTGTTGCTTAATGGCTGTGATAATTTAGAGCCATCACGATACAGTGCACATGCTTTTAAACCCAGCTGCCAGCTTAGTTTGTAGGCTTGGGCAATTTCTTCAATTGTAGCTTCATTTGGCAGGTTAATAGTTTTTGAAATTGCTCCGCTAATGAAAGGTTGTGCTGCACCCATCATTTTTATATGTCCTGTAAAGTGAATAAACCTTTCCCCTTTTTGTCCGCATTTATTAGCGCAATCAAAAACAGATAGATGTTCTTCTTTTAAATAAGGAGCTCCTTCTATGGTCATTGTTCCACAGATGTATTCATTTGCCTCTTCAATTTGTTCTTCTGTAAATCCTAATGCTTCTAAAAAATTCCATTCAAAATTTTTGTATTGTTCCTCTGTAAATCCTAAACGTTGTAAGCATTCATCACCTAAATTAAAAAAGTTAAATACAAAAGCAATATCAAATGCAGATGCAAGACTGTCCTCAAGTTTTTTAATTTCTTCAGGAAGAAATCCTTTATCTGTTAACGATTGATAATTAATATGCGGAGAATTTTTTAAAGAGGCCTGGCCTTTAGCATAATTAACAATGCGGTCAATTTGTTTTTCACTGTATTTTAAATTACGTAAGGCCTGCGGCACACTTTGATTGATGATCTTGAAGTAACCACCACCACTTAATTTTTTAAACTTCACCAAAGCAAAGTCAGGTTCAACGCCGGTTGTATCACAATCCATAACCAAACCAATTGTTCCTGTGGGAGCAATTACTGTAGTTTGTGCATTGCGGTATCCAAATTTTTCACCCATCATAACTGCATCGTCCCACGCTTTGGTTGCTGCCTTTAATAAATAATCAGGACAATATTTTGCATTAATTCCCTGGGGTTTTATTTCAATGCCATCATACGCATCCATTGCATCATATGCAGCGGCGCGGTGATTGCGCATAACACGCAACATGTGTTGTTTATTTTCTTCGTAACGTTTAAAAGTTCCTAAATGCTCTGCAAGCTCTGCTGAAGTTTTGTAAGCAATGCCCGTCATGATTGCTGTGATAGCGCCTGCAATGCCGCGTGCATCCTCACTATCGTAGGCAATGCCGCTAACCATCAACATGCTTCCTAAGTTTGCATAACCTAAACCGAGCGTTCTGTAATCATAAGAAAGCTGTGCCACTTCTTTACTGGGAAATTGCGCCATTAAAACAGAAATTTCCAAAACGGTTGTCCATAATCTCACTGTGTATTCAAAGCCTGCAACATCAATAGTATTATCATCTTCATTAAAAAATTTGCGAAGATTTACTGATGCCAGATTACAGGCAGTATTATCAAGGAACATATATTCACTGCAAGGGTTTGAAGCTCTTATTGGCCCACCTTCTGGGCATGTATGCCATTCATTTATTGTTGTATTATATTGTGTTCCTGGATCGGCGCAGTTCCATGCGGCATTGGTTATCTTATCCCATAAACCTTTTGCTTTTATTTTCTTCATTGTTCTTCCATCACTTCTTGCCTTCAATTCCCAATCGCCATCTGCTTCAAGGGCATGAAAAAATTCATTTGGTATTCTTACAGAATTATTACTGTTTTGCCCGCTAACTGTTTTGTAAGCTTCGCCTTCATAATCGCT
>JALYYX010000141.1 GCA_030946075.1 Bacteroidota bacterium
CTGCCTGCTTACGAAACAGAAAAAAGCGCCGCTAACATTCGTGCATTGGGTTTGGAAAATGATGGCAAAGCCCGGCAACTTGCACGTTATGTAAAAGAAATTGGGGAAAGATATGTTGATAATTTGCAAGTGGTTTTAATTTATAGAAACGACAGATTTTTGAGAGGCGGGGATCATACACCTTATGTGCAGCGTGGCTTTGCAGCCGTTCGCATTACAGAGATGAATGAAAACTATACACGCCAGCACCAGGATGTAAGAGTTGAAAATGGTATTCAATATGGTGATTTGCCGGAGCATATCGATTTTGAATATTTGAGGAAAAACACGGGATTGAATTTATGTAACCTTGCCAATTTTGCAAAAGCACCTATGATGCCAGACTCTGTTAAGATAGAAGTACGCAGATTGACCAATTCAAGTTTTATAACATGGCAACAGCCGCGATCAGGGAAAGTAAAAGGTTATTATATTTTAATGAGAGAAACAACAAGCCCTGTTTGGCAAAAAAAAATTTTTACAACACAAACTGAAATGCGATTGCCATTTTCAAAAGACAATTATTTTTTTGCTGTACAGTCGGTTAATGAAACGGGCAATGAAAGCCTGCCTGTAGTGCCGGGGATAGCAGGAAGATAAAGCACATAATTTTCTTATGAAAAAAATATTCATCGTTCTGTTTACATTTTGTACTACAAGCATTATAGCACAAAACCCTAAAATAATTGGTACATGGCAGGGAAAAATAAATGTAGGTGTTTCTTTACGTGTTATATTTAATTTCACCAAAGATAACCTTGGTAACATCCAGGCTACAACTGATGATCCTGATCAGGGAATAAAAGGAGTGCCATGTTCAAATATTATACGGCATGGCGATAGTATTCATTTAGATATTCCAAATTTTAAAGCTTCTTTTGCAGGAAAATTTATTAACGACTCCACCATTTCAGGGCAACTAATTCAGGGAAGAAAACTTGATTTAATGCTGCAAAAAGTAAATGCTGTTATTGAGTTACCCCGTCCTCAAACTCCCAAACCACCTTTCTCTTATATAAGTGAAGATATTGAATATGATAACCCGGATAAAACATTGCATTATGGAGCAACTATTACAATACCAAAAGGCAAAGGTCCATTTCCAGCTATGGTTCTCATTACGGGGTCCGGCTCCCAAAACCGTGATGAAGAAATTATGGAACACAAACCATTTGCAGTAATTGCCGATCATCTTACCAAAAATGGATTTATTGTTTTAAGAGTTGATGACAGGGGAATGGGAAAATCTTCAGGAGGCACTGCTATGGCTACTTCTGCCGATTTTGCGAAGGATGTAAATACAAGTCTTGATTATTTAAAAAAGAGAAAAGAAGTTGATATAAAACACATAGGAATGATGGGCCACAGTGAAGGCGGAATGATAGCCCCAATGGTTGCAACACAAAGAAAAGATATAGACTTTATCATCATGCTTGCAGGGCCGGGAGAAAAAATATCCAAAGTGATGGAAGATCAAAATGCAGCAATTATGCTTTCATCAGGTATGCCCAAAAATATGGTGGAAGCATATATTAAATTATATCACAAAATGATACCTGCAATAGTTAATGCACAAAATATTGATGATGCTAAAAAAAGATTAATAGCCGAATTAGAAGCGTGGAAAAAAATTACACCAAAAAATACTGTGATGCTTACTACAGGTATTACAGACGAGGCAAAACAAAATCAATTCGTAAATGTTTTTGCTACATCACTTGATAACCCCTGGTTTAAATATTTTTTGCAGTTTGATCCCCAGCCTTATCTCACTAAATTAAAATGTAAAGTATTAGCGCTAAATGGAGAAAAGGATTTGCAGGTTATTTCAAAACCCAATCTTAAAGGAATAAAAATGGCGTTGCAAAAAAGTAAATCTCCGGGATATGAAATAAAAGAAATGCGGGGCCTTAATCATCTTTTTCAGCATTGTAAAAAATGTACGGTAAATGAATACGGAGAACTTGAAGAAACATTTTCACCGGAGGTATTACAAATTATGAGTGACTGGCTAAAGAAAAATGTAAAATAAAAAGCCACCTGATTTCTCAGATGGCTTACAATCTCTTTCAGTCTTGTGGCCGGTAAAAAGTTTTTTCTTTTGAGGGACCGAGATTGAGGTTTGGTCTTTTCGTTGGATTTGGATATTTAGTTTTCTTTGCGACACCGGAATTTAGGTTATTTCCATATGGATATTTAAATTCTGATGCAAAAAATATAGACTGATTATATCTTTTTTATTAAACGTACTGCCTTTTAAAAAATTGTACAGTATGAGAAAAAAAATCTACAGAAAAATTATTTTTCATCTCCCAGCCAGTGTTTAAAATCGCCTGAACGTTCAGTGCTCACAATAGTTTCGTGCTTTGATGCAGGATTAAGTTTTATCAATACACGGCTCTTGCTGTATGTGAACATTTCGCTAATTGCATGAATAGAAATTATAAATTGGCGATTGATGCGAAAAAATGTTTTAGGGTCAAGCATATTATCCAGGGCA
>JALYYX010000165.1 GCA_030946075.1 Bacteroidota bacterium
ATCATTGGTCGTGGGGATGGAATGTACTTTACAGTAACAGTTTATTTAATAATTTAAAGAACCGCATTGGGTTTACTCCTAAAATTGAATATAATATTTATCCTTATTCTATTTCTAATACCAAATTGATAACATTTGGTTATTATGTGGGGCCCGAATATAATGACTACTACGATACCACAATTTTCTTTAAAACAAAAGAGTTGCTTGTTAAACAAACCCTTACTGCATCTGCAACCTTTACGCAGCCATGGGGAAATATAAATGCAGGAGTATCTTACTCATATTATTTTAATGATTTTTCAAAAAATAATCTTGGATTAAATGCTCAGGCAGACATTAAGTTATTTAAGGGTTTATCTTTAAATTTATTTGGATTTTATTCCATAGTTCACGATCAATTATCCTTACCTAAGGGTAATGCCACCCGGGATGATGTACTTACTCAACGCAGATTAATAGCCTCTTCCTATAATTATTATACCTCCATAGGATTACAGTATAGATTTGGCTCTAAATATAATAATATTGTTAACCCACGCTTTAATAGCGGATCAGGGTTTTCATTTTTTATCTTTTAAGTCTATCTGTGAGGGTTATAAAGACCTATCAGTTTAAATTGCGTTGATAATTTATTTTTTTAAATTATATTACCAGTGCTTGTATCAATTGAATTCTTACGCTATACTATTAAAAAAAAGCTCATTCAAAAAAAATTGAAATGAGCAAAGTAAGAATGATTTTTTATTTTTTATCTACCTAAAGATCTTCATTAATCAATTTATGTTTAACGGCATACATTATTAAACCGGCAGTGCTTTTAGCCCCGGTTTTTGTTTTTAATTTGTCTCTCATAGCCTCTACAGTGCGGGGGCTTAATTCAACAGCCTGGGCAATTTCTCGGGTACTTTTTTCTTCGCACATTAATTTTAAGACAGTAATTTCTTTTTCGGTTAACCTTGCCTCTTCTGTCATTAATTTTTGTGGCATTGAGGTATTTTTTAGCCTGAGATTACTTAGTAAAGCCTGGTTCGTTAATGAGTTAAAATAATATTCCTGTTCATGACAGGTTTTTATAGCCTCATAAATTATTTCTGAATCAGATGTTTTAGTAAGATAACTGTTGGCGCCAAGTTCCATTAACTTAGTAATCATACTATGATCATCCATCATAGTTAGCATAATAACTTTTATATGAGGGTAAAGTTTTTTTATTTCGGGCAGTGTAGTTATGCCATCCATTATTGGCATTTGAATATCCAGCAAAATTACATCCGGTTGAATGGCTTTTAATAATACCAGTAAATGCGAACCGTTATCAGCTTCGGCAATTATCTTAATATTTTTTTTTGATGATAAAGCAGTTTTTACACCTGCGCGGTAAAGTACGTGATCGTCAGCTATTATAACTGTTATAGGAGAAACATCTGAGTTTAAAGACATATAAATGATTTTTCGTTTTATAGAATTTGGATTCTTACGTAAAAGTCAGAGTTTTTTACCGGATAAAGAATAGTGAATGTACTGAATCTCTGTAATAGTAATTATACGTTTATAATAAGTGAATTATCATACAATATTAAAATAATTTGTAGAAATAAAAATTTCATTGTAGAAACGAATCTACAAATCTTTAATTACCACATTTCTATCATACATTTGTTTCCCTTTAAAAAAGGAATAAAAATTGTTTTTGGAATTTGGTTAATTATTTGCTGTAGAATTTGAAACTTACACATGCCTATTAATGTAAATATACAAGGACAATTAGAAGATAAAACACGTTGCAGATCTTCTAAAATAATAACTTCATACCGGGGATTTACTTCAATTGACCAGGAACTGGAAAGAGAAATTGCTATGCAATGGTTTTCATCTTCGAAAAAAACCAGTTTTTCTCAAAGAAATTTTTTATTAAAAAGAGAGAAAATTTAGTAAGCTAATCAATTAGTTTATTTCGCATACCATACATTATTAAACCGGCAATCGTTTTTGCACCCACTTTGGTTTTCATGTTTTGGCGAATGGTTTCTATTGTTCGTGGGCTTAAAAAAATGATTTTAGATATTTCTTCAGTGGTTTTATCCTGAGCAAGTAATTGCAAAATTTTTATTTCCTTCTCATTAAAATTAATTGGCACTGTACTGCCGTAATGCTGCCGTACATTTTTCTTTTGAATAAGCTTACCCATTACTGCATTATTTACCAATGCATTAAAATAAAAATCATCATTCATGCAGGTAAGTATAGCTTCATAAATTTCTTCAGGATCAGTAGTTTTTGTAAGGTATGCATTAGCACCCATTTCCATCATTTTGCTAATCATTTGCTGATCATCGTACATTGTTAAAACAATAATCTTTATATCCTCATATTCTTTCCTAAGCATTTCAATGGCATTTATACCATCAATTTCAGGCATTCTTATATCCATTAATAATACATCGGGCTTTTTTATTGCTACTTTGTGCATAAGATCTTTCCCATCTTCCGCTTCCCAAAGCATTTTTAAATCTTCTTTTCCTGCGAGAGCCATTTTAATTCCATCTCTGAAAATTTTGTGATCATCTGCAATTGCAATTTTAATCATGTGTGCCGCTGACATTATAAAACTTTATGGGGGTTAGTAAAGTACAATAACGAAATTTATATTTTGGTATTACTTATTGCTACATAATATTTTATACTTAAAATTAGTACAAATACAGCGTAAATATACGCATTTATACACTCGTTATTGTACGTTATTAGTTTGCATAAATACTTATTACAGGGTATTAACTACATAATTAAAATAGAGCAGTTCTGCTCTTTTACAGAGAGATACTCTAACTTATCTTTGTATTGTTGATTTGACATTGATTAAAATAATTATATCCTATTCAATCCAATTCGTTTAATTGCTTTTGTGCTTTATGATCAGTGTCAATCAACATTTTTAATTAAAGGCCCGCTTCAAAATCCAAAATAAACTACAGCATACTCCTAGTTTTTACCTCAATTAAGTAAAAACCCTATGGTAATTCTTCCATTTACATCATAGTAATTTTACTATCTTTTAATCGTACATTTACCTTATTTTTATTTATTTTTTAGAGTATTTTTTCGTTTGAAAGTATTGTCACTACTGTATTTTTCATAAAAATGCAAACCTCAACGCCAATTATACCTATTGTAAAGAAAAAATTTTAGTATGAAGTTAGTAGTCACGTTTTAATATAAAACTATTCTAATACTAAACAAAAACTTACGATTATGACACAACATGAACCCCTACAAACCCAAACCCTTGCTGAAGTTGGAGAAAACATTGGCTTAGCAGAAGGAGTTGAATTAGTAAATGCTTTTACCCAGGTTAATCCTGAAGCTACAAAAGGCTATTACATTGGCAGAAACATTATTGACCAAATTTTAGCACAGCCTGGTTGCGTTGGAATTAATTTCCGTAAATGCCTTACAAACTTAAATGAAGAACATTTAGTTTATACAGGCGTTGATGCTGATGGAAAAGATATTCTTAAGTACAGTGTTGTAACCAATACAGGTGATGTGGTAAAGCAAGATGCTATTGTTGCTGATAGAATCTGGATTACTACTTCAGACGATTTGATTTATCTGGATTAAATTACAGGCAGAGTAATTTCGAATTTTAGTTTTATCTTATTATATTTGGCCTAAATAGCAAATTATAATAAAGAGTATACAATATATAGCAAGTTTTGGTTCACTATTACCCTTAATTCTTTTTTTCATATTCCAAAGGAATAACAAAGCGAAAGAGTTAAGGGTAATTTTATTTTATTTAGTTTATTGCGCAATAAGCGATGCGGTTGCATTTTACCTATTTAGAATTGCACGTGTTCAGGCCTTTTTTATTTATGATATTTTTACTGTAGTAGAATTTTGCTTATTTGCCTGGTATTTTTATCTTGTAATTTATAGTAGTGCTATAAAAAAGGCAATACTTCCTCTAACAATTACTTATCTCCTTTTTAGCCTGTGTTTTTATTTTTTTTCAGGGAATAACACTTCTTTTAGTTCCATACTAGCCGGCGTAGAGGCGGTTTTAATTATTGCAATGTGTATCTATTACTTCTTTGATCAATTAAAACAACCTAATACTTTAATGATCTATTCTTCAATCAATTTTTGGATCATCATCTCATTTTTAATATACTTATCAGGCACGTTCTTTTTAAATATCTATGCAGATAGTATGATAGATAACAGAGCTTTTATTAAAGAATATATTGTGATTAATTCATCTTTTAATATTCTTAAAAATATATTGCTTGGTATAGCCATGCTTATGAAGCCGGACAAAAGCTACAAAAATTTATTTCCTGAAGACCGGATTAATGAAGGATGGACTGCTGACCAATCTTTACAAAACTTAAACTAACAGCTAAACTGCAACATGTATTTTTTACAAATATCTAATAACCCATCGGGAATACCTACAGTGCTATTTTTAGGTACATTGGGCATGTTTGTAATGGCTATTGGTATCGTAGTATTTGTTATTTTTCATCAAAGAAAAGTTATCAGGTATCAATTGCAGATGAAACAACTGGAAGATGATAAACAACAGATTCTTTTACAGGCATCAATTCGCTTTCAGGAAGAAGAAAGACAACGTATTGCTGCAGATTTACATGATGATGCCGGTCCGCTTTTAGCAACAGCACGTTTATATCTTAACGAAAACCTTATTCATCAGGAACCTGCCATTCAGCTACAATCAATTTATAGCGCCAAACAAATTATTGACGATGCCATTCAGCTCATAAGAAATATTTCTCACAGCTTAATGCCTCCTACGCTTAAAAACTTTGGGCTTGAATCTGCAATGACAGATCTTTTCCAAAAAATAAACGGTTCGGGAACTTTAAATGCCACTGCAAGATTTCATGATTACAGACAACGCCTTAAGCTTGAGCAGGAGTTACTCGTTTTTAGAATTATACAGGAATTAGTAACCAATATTATAAAACATAGTAATTCAGGTTTTATTCATCTTACTGAAAACATCAATGGCAATAATATTTATTTTCGCATTCATCACGATGGGCAGGGGATCATACAATCTGAATTTGAAAAATTAAATCATAACTCATCCGGCCTTGGTTTAAAAAATATTCAAAGCAGGGTAAAAGTTTTAAAGGGAAGAATTTTATTTGAGATTGATACTTCGCATACATACTATAAAGTAACACTTGAAATTCCAAAAGAGCCTTTAATATAATTTTACTTCTATCACAACAAAAAATTTATCTTTAACCTGTTGTTTCAGTTATGGATATTATTAAAGTTGCCATTGCCGATGATCATAAAATTTTTAGAAAAGGAGTAATTCTTTCCTTGAGGCAATATAATAATATAAAATTTGTACTAGAGGCAGATAACGGCGAAGAGCTTATTCAAAATATTTCTGCAGAACTTCCGGATGTGATTCTTATGGATTTAAAAATGCCTGTGAAGGATGGTATTGAAACTACGAAATACATGAATAAGCATTTCCCAACCGTTCGTATTATTATATTAACCATGTATGAGGATGAAAGATTTGTAGGCCACTTAATGGACAGCGGCGCCAATGGCTATCTTTTAAAAAGTACTGAGCCTACAGAAATAAAAAAAGCTATTACAGATGTAATGCGTACAGGCTTTTACCTAAATAATTTTGTAAATAAAGTTTTAATTAAAAAGAATTACGCAAAACAAAAATTTAATCCGAATTTAAATAGCGAAATTGTAATAAGCGAAAGAGAGAAAGAAGTACTTACTTTAGTTTGTATGGAATTTACTGCTCAGGAAATTGCACAAAAAATGGAAATAAGTGCAAGAACAGTAGAAGCAATAAAAGACAGGCTGATGGAGCGTTTCGGCGTAAAAAATTCTGTGGGGCTTGTATTTTATGCGATGAAAAATTCTCTTATAGATTAAATTAAATAAATTTCTTAAAAAATCATTTCAGGAATTTCCCCTTCTATTATTAGCTTACCTGCTGTTTTAATTTTAATTTCCTCTACACTAACACCAGGTGCCCTTTCTAATAATTTAAATCCATTTTCTGAAACCTCCAAAACCGCTAATTCAGTAACAATTTTTTTCACACAATGTACACCTGTTAACGGCAATGTACAATTCGATAACAATTTAGATTCGCCTTTTGGATTTGTATGCATCATTGCAACAATGATATTTTTTGCACTTGCCACAAGATCCATTGCGCCGCCCATTCCTTTCACCATTTTACCTGGAATTTTCCAATTAGCAATATCTCCTCTTTCACTTACTTCCATTGCACCAAGAACGGTGAGATCAACTTTGCCGGCCCGTATCATTCCAAAACTCATTGCACTATCAAAAAAAGAAGAGCCAGGTAATGTTGTAATTGTCTGCTTGCCGGCATTTATCAAATCAGCATCTTCTTCGCCTTCTAAAGGGAATGGCCCCATGCCAAGCAATCCATTCTCTGATTGAAGGGTTACATTAATTCCTTCGGGAATATAATTAGCTACCAAAGTAGGAATGCCAATTCCAAGATTTACATAATATCCGTCTTTAAGTTCTTTTGCAATACGTTTTGCAATTTGATTTTTATCTAACATAATGATCAGCTACTTCGTACAGTTTTTTGCTCAATTCTTTTTTGATAATTTTCACCTTGAAAAATTCTATGAACATAAATGCCGGGTGTATGAATATTGTTGGCATCTAATTCTCCTGCATCAACCAATTCCTCCACTTCTGCAATAGTAATTTTTCCGGCCATTGCCATCATCGGATTAAAATTTCTTGCCGTTTCTTTATAAATAAGATTGCCATGTGTATCACCCTTCCAGGCTTTTACAATTGCATAACCTGCATCAAAAGCATATTCCATTAAATATTCTTTGCCGTTAAACTTTCTTACTTCTTTTCCATATGCCACTTCTGTACCTATGCCTGCAGGCGTAAATATTGCAGGCATACCATAGCCTGCGGCCATGCACCGTGTTGCCAGCGTGCCCTGCGGGATTAACTCTACTTCAAGCTCACCATTTAATAATTGCCTTTCAAATTCTGCATTTTCACCCACATAGGATGATATCATTTTTTTTACCTGTTTTTGCTGCAGCATTAAACCTATACCAAAATCATCAACACCTGCATTATTTGAAATGCAGGTTAAATTTTTTACTCCTTTTTTTACCAAAGCAGCAATGCAATTTTCAGGTATACCACATAATCCAAATCCTCCTAACATTAATACCGCATTTTCTTTTATATCTGCTATTGCTTCATCAGCATTTTTAAAAACCTTATTCATCAGTTAATTTTTTATTTCTCGGAGTATCTTTAAAATATCGTTTTCGCAAAAGAGAAGGTTCTATAGAAGGAGTTTGTAAGGCAGCTGCTTTTCGTGTTTGCTGAGCTGAAAGACTATCAAACATAACTTTTAAAATATCAGGATGATGTGTATAATAAGAATAGCTTTTTTCAAATTGTTCTTGAGTAGTATGATGAATTAATAAAACATGTGTCTTAAGTTTTGCGAATTCTGTGTCAATCGATTTGGATGAATCATGTTTTACTAACTGTTGTGCAAGAGCATCTGCCTTTGTAATATCCAATAATATTTCCTGCATTTTTTTCTGGGTAATAATTGAAGAAGAATGAAAATTACTGCATGAATAAAAAACGCATAGTGAAATTATTAAAATGTATCGCATCATTTTAATCCTTCTTTATATTTAGAAGAATTTGAAATATCAATTCGTTGTAAAAATTCCAATGCCCTTGCTTTATCAGGCGGAGGCGCTTTTGAAAATAATTTTATTAATTCCTGAGTTTTGCCTTGCATAAAAAACTGCAGGATCATTGTATTTGGATTTTCTGTATTAAAATTATTTAATAAACTTAAAACATTTAAAATTTCTGAGCGGCTGCCAATCTCATCTTCATATAACTTATCCATTCCTAACCTGTAATATCTGTAATAGGCATCATGAATAAGTGTATAGCGGCTGTTAAGCAAATTTTCAGTTAGCCAATAACGATTGCGTGTACCATCAAAAGCTTTCCACCCTGTAATATTTCTTCCTTCAGGGGCATTATTCACAATATTTTGAGCCCGTTGAAAATATAAGTTACCACCACGTTGTGAAAAAGAATCATAATCAAGTGCCAAAATGAGATCAATATAATAAGCAATTACTGCGGTAAGATTAGATACTAATGCATCAGTTCCGGACACCCGGTTTTCATTAAAATCGAGTTGTTGAAACTCGGCATATTTAAATGTAACATCATTATCCTGAAAATTAATTATCGGAGACTGATAGGAAGAATTAAAAACCGGACGTCCGGATTGAACAGTTAATGAGGCCTTGTATACATTAATGTCATTCGTTGATTCAAGATTTAATAAAAAGCTGCAATCAATTTTTTCTTCAGAAGAAAAATTATCAGTTGTCCACTTACGATTATTAATGAAATTGTTTAAAGCTGTTTGTAAAGTTTGAAAGGTTTTTTTATCAACGTTTCCTCCCACCCTGTTTGAAACTACATTTACTCTTGCCTGTAATTCCTGAGCTTTAATTTGGCCTATCCCTAAAACTATACAAATAATTATTAATAAAATTGATTTATGCATTTTTATAATTAATAATAGTGTTTACAATGTCTTTAGCAACAAATTTTTTTGATTTTTTTTCAAATTGAAATTCATTACCATGCTTATCAAAAATATAAATTTTATTGGTGTCAGTTTTAAAACCTGCACCCTCATCATTTAATGAATTTAAAATGATGAGATCAGTATTTTTTTCTTTTAATTTATATAACGCATTTTCTTTTTCATTATTGGTTTCTAAAGCAAACCCAACTAAAATTTGATCATTTGATTTTTGTTTTCCCATTTCTTTCAAAATATCACTTGTTTTTTTTAATTGAATAGATAAATTATTCTCTTTCTTTTTAATTTTTTGTGATGAGTAATCCTTTGGCATATAATCAGCCACAGCTGCAGCCATAACAATTATATTATTCTGTGAAAAATTATTTAAGCAAGCATTAAACATTTCGTTTGCAGAAATTACATTAATTGTGTTTATTTTTTTATTAGGAAAAATATTTGATGGGCCTAAAATTAATGTAACATCTGCACCCCTGCTTGCAAATTCTTCGGCAATTGCTACACCCATTTTTCCTGATGAATGATTACCTATAAATCTTACAGGATCAATTGCCTCGTATGTAGGGCCTGCTGTTACCAATATTTTTTCGCTCCTTAATTTACTACTTTCAAAAAAAAAATTCTGAATGTATTCGATAATTTGTTCCGGCTCTGCCATTCTTCCATCTCCATACAAACCGCTGGCTAACTCACCGTTTTCTACAGGTATAATTTTGTTTCCAAAAGATTTTATTTTTTCCACATTAGTTATAGTTGTGGGATGATGCCACATGTCTTCATCCATAGCAGGTGCAACTATAACGGGACATGTGGCTGATAAATAAATTGCCAGGAGCAAATTATCACAAAAGCCATTAGCCATTTTCGCCAGGGTGTTACAGCTTAATGGAGCTATTAAAATAACATCGGCCCATCTACCAATACTTACATGGTTTGCCCATGCTTTTTCGTTGAAAAGATCAATTAAAACTGCATTTTTTGAAAGTGTGGAAAATGTAAGTGGTGTAACAAAATCCTTTGCAGATGGGGTCATTATTACTTTTACTTCTGCACCTGCTTTTATTAACAAGCGCACGAGAAGTATAGTTTTATATGCAGCGATGCTGCCTGTAACCCCTACTAATATTTTTTTTTCCGAAAACATGATAAAATAAAAACGACGATTAAACAATCGTCGTTAAAATTATATTTTCTTATCTAAAGATTTATATAAAAGATTAATATGCTTTTTAGCTAAAAAGATCATCTTCATTTTTACGATAGTAAACCTTATCATCCATAAATTCAGTAGTTGCTAACAATGCCGGATTGGGCATTCTTTCATATGCTTTTGAAATTTCGATCTGCTCTTTATTCTCATGAATTTCTTCCAGGCTATCTGTATGGCTTGCAAATTCCTCAAGCTTATTATGAAGTTCTTCTTTTAAAGAAATATTAATTTGGTTAGCCCTTTTAGCTATAACAGCAATTGATTCGTATAGATTGCCCGTTTTAGATTTAATGTCAGTAAGGTTTTTGGTTTCTACAACATTGCTTGTATTAGCGCTTTGTTGTCGTCTTAGTTTGCTCATTTTGTAATTCTTTAATGTGATTTAAACTTAAAATATTATAACTCTGTGCTTCCTTTAATAATTTACTTTCAGGATATCTGTCAGCAAAATCATTAAACTCTGTAATTACTTTTTCATACCGCTCCTGCTGTTTATCGGGTATACTTAATTTGGCAAATTCATAAAAAGACTTAATTGCCATTAATTTATATTGGTCGCCTTTGGTAGATTCTGGATAGGTGTTTAATAAATTGGTATAGGTAATACCGGCAGCTCTGTATTGCTGTATTCTGTAATATAATTCAGCACTTTTCAACTCTTTTAATTCAAGCTTGGTGCGGCTTTTATCAATCACTTCCATAGCTGCCTTTAATCTTGAAGAACCGGGATGGGTATTAATAAATGTCTGCATCATACCAATCGCTTTCATAGTATTGGTTTGTTCTAATTCAACCTTAGGAGATTCTAAATAATAAGAATATGCATGCATATAGGCTATTTCTTCTTCCTTTGAACTTGTTGGAAAAACTTCTAAAAATCCCTTAAAAAGATTTTCGGCATCTGAATAATTCTTTTGGAAATAAGCGCAATAAGCATATTTATAATATAGCTCTTCAAATTTTTGTGTGCCTTTAAATATGGGGAATAGCTCTATGTATAATTCCTCAGCCTGTTTATATTTTTTCTTATAAAAATATTCATTTGCCTTTTTCAATTTGTAATCGTAGTCTTTACTCTTTACAATTCTTCCAAATTCATTACTGCAAGATGAGAGTACAAATAATACAATTAATAAAATGCCTGATAATTTCATAAAGAGTGCAAAATTAAACGAATAAAAACAAAAATGCCTATTAATTATCTTTGAATAAAATTGATGTTGTTAATGTTTTTACAATAACATTTCAACTAAAAACCCTCCGGATAACCAGAGGGTTTTTATTATTAAAGCAAAAGTGAAACTATTACTTATTTTGTACTTTTTATATCTACAGTATTTGCATCACCACCACCAACTTCACAATTTGTAGTAATTCTGTCTGCACTTATACCTTCTTTTTCTATCAAATAACTTTTTATAGCCTGTACTCTTTTTGTACAAAGAGCTTGCGCAGCCTTAGATGCAGCAGGGTAACCGGTTACAGTGATATTACAACCAGCGTTTGCTTTTAATTTCGTTGCAACTGTTGCTAACATGGCTTTTGCATCACTTGTGAGTGTGCTGGTGTTACCTTTGAAAGAAATACTGGGCAAATCACCAATAGCGCAACCTGTTTCAAACTGGGCAGGAGGAGCATTTTTACAACAATCCGGTAATGGGCAATTACCTACTCCATCAGCATCTACAGGCTGACAATATGTAGGAGTAATTAACTCCTTATCCTTACAATCAGGAACACCATCTCCATCTGTATCTCTTGAAACACCATGAGTATCAACAGGGCATCCTGCAGGTGTATTTGGTTCTTTATCCAATTGATCAAGAACGCCATCACCATCAGCATCATCGAATGTTGGTTTAGGAAGTTTCATGTGGCGTGGGTTATTCAATTCGCTATACACATAATCCAAAGGATTTAGCCACCACAAAGGTTCAACTGATCTACCGCCTAAATTAAAGTTTAAACCTATAGATGCATAATTGTAACTATCAAATTCGGGTGTTAAAGCTGCATCTCCGATAGGATGCTCCTGCCATATCTGGCCATCAATAAAATCATCTTTTACAACTGTATATTTTTCTTCGAAAGCTAAATTAATTCTCTTACTTAATTTAAATGCAACACCTCCTATAAAATGTCCGGAAGGCCTAATGGTATTATCTCCTAAAACACCACGACGAATGCCCGGCCTTTGAGCTTCAGTTTCATAAGTATCATCCATACCATTTTTCAATGCATCTAATACAGCTTTGCGATTATCGTGGGTTTGACTTGAAATCGGAATGCTGTTAAATAATGCTGTATAAGGCTGGCCGTTAGCATCTAAAGCGTTTACCATTGTATGATAGGCTGTCATACCAAAACCAACGCCACCATAAATTACAATTCCGGATTTTTGTTTATGAAAGCGGATATTATTTAAGGTAATTATTCCCTGTAAACTCAGATCCTGTACTTGGGCTCTATAATTATAAAATACAGTTTGAAACGCTCTACCAGGAATAGTGCTCGCAAGAGGGCCGCTGTTTGTTCTAAAAGGCGCCGCATAAGCACTCCATGCTGGATTTTTGGCAAAATTGCCTGAAGCTATCCATGATAGTCCTTTTGCTATACCATAAGTATATTGAGCTCTTACTGAAAAAACATATCCCAGAGCTTTACGTATATGTATAGATCCTCCCGGAGTAGGAAATTGTGAAGGAACATCCCCGCTTACTGAGAACATACCACCGGATATTCCGATTTCTAATTGATTCCGTGGCTTTGCAGGAAAACTGTATGTGTTATTCCAGAATTCATTTTGCTGGGCCATTTTTTTGGGAGACACAACACTTGAATCGTATACATCGTAGGTTCCACTTTTTTGAGCAAAGGCTCCAAAGGATAATAAACAAAACATGCCCAGTAATAGGTGTAACTTTTTGCTTTCCATAATTTAATGATTAGTTTTTAACGTGAATAAACGCTTGATTATTTGCAAAAATATTAAAACAGCACTAAAATCCAAAATTTTTTAGCAATTATTTAGATTTTAAAAGCCTTAAATATCATTACAATTTTGTAAACCTAAGACTAATTTCCCATCTTCTATGGTGTATAATATAAAAAAGTAGAAACTATTTTAATTCAAAAGTTTTGAATATTACATTAAATTATTGTTTCTGCATTATATTGCCTGCATATCATTATGCAATTTGCAAAAAACCTTATAGCACATGAATTAATAACTTTTGAAAAAAAGTTTGAACAATCAGTAAAAAGTCAAAATCCTTTACTGGACAGGATAATGAAATATATTATTAAGAGGAAGGGAAAGCAATTGCGACCGATGTTTGTTTTTTTAACTGCCAAACTTCATGGGGCTGTGAATGAATCAACATACAGGGCTGCGGCTTTGGTTGAACTTTTACATACAGCTACATTGGTTCATGATGATGTTGTTGATGAATCGCTGGAACGAAGAGGTTTTTTTTCTATCAATGCCTTATGGAAGAATAAAATTGCAGTCTTGGTTGGCGATTATCTTCTTTCAAAAGGGTTATTACTTTCTACTGAATCCGAAGATTTTAAACATCTCCACATATTATCCGAAGCAGTTAAGCAAATGAGTGAGGGAGAATTATTACAAATAGAAAAGGCGAGAAACTTAAATTTAACAGAGGAAATTTATTTTGAAATTATCAGAAGCAAAACCGCATCTCTGCTTTCTTCAGCCTGCTGTGTGGGGGCATGGAGCACAAGTAAAAATGAAGCTGTTGCACAAAAAATGAAATTGTTCGGTGAAAAAGTTGGTATTGCTTTCCAGATAAAAGATGATCTTTTTGATTATGGAACTGAAAATATCGGCAAGCCAACCGGCAATGATATAAAAGAAAAAAAACTCACACTACCCCTGATTTATACATTAAATAATATAGATAGATCTCAAAAAAAAGAAATAATTTATATCATTAAAAATCAGAATACAGAATTTAAAAAAATAAAACTGGTTTTAGATGCTGTAACAAATGCCGGCGGAATAAACTATGCAACTGAAAAGATGTATGAGTACAGGGACGAAGCGTTAAAAATTTTATATGAATTCCCTGAAAGCGAAATCAGGAAAGGATTAGAAGAATTAGTCCGATATACAACTGATAGAAAATATTAATGCAGAAAAGGTGGAAAATATTAACCGCAGATGACGAGAAGGTAACTTCATTACAACAATCTCTCACTATAAACAAAGCTCTTTGTAAAACTTTAGTGCAACGTGATGTTGATACATTTGATAAAGCAAGGAATTTTTTCCGTCCTCAACTTTCTCATCTGCACGATCCTTTCCTGATGAAGGATATGCAAAAAGCTGTTGATAGAATTTTATCTGCAATAAATAATAATGAAAAAATTTTGGTGTTTGGTGATTATGATGTAGACGGAACAACATCTGTTGCATGTATGTACCGTTTTCTGCAAAAAATTTATCCACCACAAAATGTTGAATTTTATATTCCTCACCGTTATAGGGAAGGGTACGGTGTAAGCAAAATGGGTATTGATTTTGCGAAAGAAAATAATTTCTCATTAATCATTTCACTTGATTGCGGAATTAAATCAGTTGACCTCATTTCTTATGCAAAAGATCTTGGTTTAGATTTCATTGTTTGTGATCATCATTTACCTGATGAACAACTACCTTGTGCAATTGCCATTTTAAATCCAAAACAAAAAGATTGCAATTATCCTTATAAAGAATTATGTGGCTGTGGAGTGGGTTTTAAATTGATAACAGCTCTTTCAAAAAAATTAAATTTAGCAGAAGAAGAATACACAATATTTTTAGACCTTGTTGCAACTGCCATTGCTGCAGATATTGTGCCTATCACCGGTGAGAACCGTGTGCTTGCTTTTTATGGGTTGAAAAAAATAAACGAAGATCCCAGTGCAGGAATAAAAGCACTGAAACAATTAAGCGGAGTAAAAACCGTATTCAGCATAAACAATGTTGTTTTTATAATTGCGCCAAGAGTGAATGCTGCCGGCAGAATGGACGATGCAAGAAAAGCTGTTTTAATGTTTGTTGAGGATGATTATAATAAAGCCTTGGAGTATGCTGAAATGCTGCATAGTGATAATATTGACCGGAAAGATGCAGACAGCACAATTACTGAAGAAGCATTAGCAATTATTGATGGAGATGAAATTAATATAAACAGGAAATCCACGGTTGTTTTTAGAAACCACTGGCACAAAGGTGTTGTAGGAATTGTAGCATCAAGATTGATTGAAAAATATTACCGGCCTACTGTTGTTTTAACGCAGAGCGGTGAAGTGGTAGCAGGCAGCGCAAGAAGTGTTTCAGGATTTAATTTATATGAAGCCATTCATGCCTGCCGTGAGCATTTAATTGGCTATGGTGGTCACTTTGCTGCCGCAGGCTTAAGCATGCATCCTGAAAATGTGGATGCATTCAGTAACACCTTTGAACAAATTGTAGAAGCTACTATTGAGCCTCATTTGCTTACTCCCGAAATAATAATTGACACAGAAATTAATTTCAGAAATCTTACCAAAAGTTTTTACAATATTGTAAAACAGATGGAACCTTTTGGCCCCGAGAATATGCGGCCTGTTTTCATTACTAAAAATGTTTTTGACACTTCATATTCAAAAATTGTGAAAGAACAACATATAAGATTTGTGGTAAAGCAGGACAATATAATTTTTACGGGCATTGGTTTTAATATGGCTGATAAATTTTATTTATTTCAGCTGAATAAGCCGCTTGATATTGTTTATACGCTGGATGAAAATGAATGGAACGGAGAGATACATCTTCAGCTTAAAGTAATAGACCTTAGGTTATCCGAAACAGCATAATCATCCTGATGAAATATTTTTATTACCTGCGCTTATTTTTCTTTATCGCCTTTAACTGGAATTTTAAATTGGCATGGTTTACTGTTTCTCATGAAATAAAAGGAGAAAGAAAATATGGGATTCATACAACTAAATTGAACGATTTAAAAAGGCTATCCATCAAAGGTGATAACCTGAATCATGCGGAGCTTTACCAGGGAGCTAATTATTATTTATTAGAAAAAGTCTTTGACCATTTACAAACTATTGAAGCCAACCAAAACCTTATTGACTTTGGATGCGGCAAAGGCAGAGTACTTGCGGTTGCTGCTTATTATGGATTTAAAAAAATTACCGGAATTGACTTTGCAAAAGAATTATGTGAGGAAGCAAGAAAAAATATTGCACCTGTTCAGCAAAGATTTCCCGGGAAGATATTTAATGTTATTCATGCAAACGCTGTGGATTATAAAATGGAAGATGATACCAATGTCCTTTTCTTTTTTAATCCTTTTGATAAAGTAGTAATGCTTGCTGTTGTAAAAAATATTTTAGCCTCTTTAAAAGAAAACCCACGTGAAGTGTTTGTAGTTTATTTAAATCCTGTTCATAAAGAAATTTTTTTAAGTGCAGGGTTTGAGCAAATATTCCACGTGCAAAAATTAAAATATATTGAGGCAAGTGTGTTGATGAAAGTTAAATAAATCAGTATGCGGCGTTAAGAGAACATTATTTACTTCTTTAATTATTCTTGTTTTAAAATAATTAAAATTGCATTACGTAATTGATTAGATTTAGCCTTTTACAAAGAATATGAAAATCTTTCTTCAGGAATTTGGTCATCAATACAATAAATATTTATTTGGTTATACCTTACATGCATTGCGTGAAGATATTGACCAACTCGATGATCTCTTCCAAAAGGGATTTCTTCCTTACACCGGAAATATTGAAATAAAAAATACTTATTACATGGCACGCAGTTGCCGGATCAATCTGGAGAAATTTGCAATATCAAGCGAAAACAGGAGAGTTCAAAAAAAAATATTACCGAATACTCTCATCAAATCAAAACATACTGCACAGGAATATATTAAGGATGAACCTTTCTTACATTTTTGTATTGAATATTTTTCTAAAAAGCATGGTGGAGGAATTTTTAGTAAAGAAAGGTTACAGTTTGTATTATCCTTCTCTAAAGAAGTGAATGTTATAAAATATACTAATCAACATGGCGATGCCAAAGCTTATGTGATAGAATCAGAAGGAAAAAATGTTGCCCAATATTGGTTTGCATTTTATGATTTGAATGCGGCTTTACCATCATTCGGCGTGTGGCTTATGCTTGATTGTATTATTGCTGCCAATACAAAAAAACTGAAGTATTATTATCTGGGAACTATTTATGGTGAAAAGGCATTGTACAAAACAAATTTTAATGCATTAGAATATTGGAATGGTAATTCGTGGCTTAAAAACACCGCAGATCTTAAAACCCTAGCCCGCAAAGATCAGGAATTATGAAGATTCTACCTGATACTAGCCATTTTATCTTTATTCTTTCACATAAATTAAGTACTTTTACAAATAATATTTATACATAAAATTTTTTAGAAAATGAGAACAGGCAGACCAAGGGAAAGAGCAATAACCCTTAAAGATGGATTTTACATTGAGATCAGTAATCCGGGAGACAGCAAAGGATTGAAATTAAGAGCTGATACCAAGGCAGGTATGGAAAATAACGCTAAACAATACGCCAGATATAAACAAGTAACAATTCTTGGAGAATATAAAAATGGTGTAAAGCGTACCGAGGAAGCCGCTTAATGCGGTCGCAATATCTTATATTTTTCAATCTTAATTTATCAAGTTAAAATAGCGTTCAAGCCAGAAAAAATTTTCTGAAGGTAATATATTGATAAAAAAAATTAAACCCACTACGGCAGTGGGTTTTTGTATTTACTATTATTTACAAAAAACCTCACTTATGATTTACTAAATTTGTTTTAATCAATACCATGAATGTTACAAAAAAAAGGTTCAATAGATATTATTAATATAGTGTTGGAAGAATGCATACTGGCTTTCCCTGTTTCATCATTTATTATTAGTTTATATAAACAATATCAGCAACGGGGATGGCTGAGCAAAAAACAATTACAGGGGTTATATGATAAAGCATCAAAAATAAAAGATCTTGCCCCAGGCAAGCTTGCAACATTAGAAGCTAATATAAAAAGAATGCCCACAAGATACAGATCAGAGCTTCCGGAAAATAAACCCATGTTTGAAAAGGATGAAAATACCGGGAAAATAATAGAAATAATCCTGAAAAAATATCCCAAGCATAAAAGAGTTTTATTTCTTAAATCAAAATATGATAACAATGATCTGCTCTCTTCTGCCGAAACTGATGAATTAAAAAAGTTTGAAAAACTTCTTAACTAAACCTCCAGATTATTTTTATGTGAGTATTGCATTTGAAAAAAATGTTACCTACATTTACTAACAGCTTCTGCCCTACCCTCCCCATCTCCTTGAAATTCCAAAGTTTTTTTATTATATAGTTCTAAAGAAAGATCCCTAACATTATTTTTAGAGTTATAGCAGCATTTAACACAACTTTCTACGTCTGCTATAAACAAATTATGGCCGATTGCAATCTAAATAATGAGCACTCTAAAATTAAATTATATGAAAACAAATTCTACACAACAGGAAATTTTACTGATAACAGGAACCAGTTTTTCTGCCAGGCAATGGTGTGAAAAAGATGAGGAAGGAAATCAAAAACATCTTACCGAAAAAGAGCAATTGGAAGAAGCTTGCTGGAATGGATTACTGCAGGAAATATTGCCAGAAATAACCATTCAGACTAATGTTGACAAAAAAATATACCTATGGCAGGTAAAGGAAGCAGCCTCATTTATAGAACTGGAATTTGGAGAAGCTCCTGAAGAAAAAGAAAATTATTTTTCTATTGACCCTTATTCATTCATGCCAATTCAATTACTTTCTTAACGGCCCCTTTTAAAATTGGTATAAATAAGTTAAACATAAAATCATTTCTTCTCTGCTATCTTTATAGAAATGATTTTGATCGTAAAAAATATAATGTTCTGCATTCTATTATTTATTATTCCCACGTTTATTTTTTGTCAGAAAAAAGATAGTCTTAAAATTAAAATAGGCCAAATGATCATTATCGGTTTGCCTGATAATGTTATTGATACCAACAGCATTTTTTATAAAGATATTCGTGAGGGTAAACTCGGCGGAATAATAATGTATGAACGTCATCTTACTCCCACAAATACAGCCGAGAATTTACACAACCTTATTTATGCTTACCAGAAAATTTCCCCGATACCTCTCTTTGTTGCAATAACACAGGAAGGTGGGCAAGTTAACAGGTTAAAAACAAAATATGGTTTTCCTTCTATGCCTTCTGCGGAATATCTCGGCAGGCTTGATAACTTAGACAGTACAAAGTATTATTCAGATAATATTGCCTATACTCTTTCAAGAGCAGGCATTAATGTAAATTTTGCCCCTGTGCTGGATATTTATAAATCAACCAACCCTGTGCTGGGTTCACGTGAGCGGGCATTCTCTTACAAACCGGATGTGATTATAAAACATGCAACACAGGTAATTTTATCACATAATTATTTTAAAGTTCTCACAGTTGTTAAACATTTTCCGGGGCATGGCAGTTCTACAGATGATTCCCATTTAGGTGTAACAGATGTAAGTAAAACATGGAACAAAGAAGAACTTGAGCCATATAGCCAATTGATAAAAAAGGGATTGGTTAAGGGAGTAATGACTGCACACATTGTAAATACTAAATTAGATGAGAGCAAACTGCCGGCAACATTATCTAAAAAAATTATCACTGACCTTTTGCGCAAAAAATTAAAATTTAATGGAGTGATATTTTCAGACGATATGCAAATGAAAGCAATAAGCAATGAATATGGCTTAAAGGAATCAGTTGAGAAAACAATTAATGCAGGAGTAGATGTTATGCTATTCTCCGGAAACCTGCAAGGGCAAAAACCATCTGCAACAGAAATTATAAATTTGGTTATGGACCTCATAAACGAAAAAAAAATAAGTGAAAAAAGAATAAATGAATCTTATAAAAGAATTATGATGATGAAACATAGCTTGAAGTGATATGTTTTTTAATTGTATAAAATGAATAAACAAAAAATAAGCTTTCATCATACAAGCGGTACGGTTGAAGGAATTTATATTAATGCCGGAAACAATTCTCCATTAGTTATTATTATCAATGGCCATAATGGCTTTTATAATTATGGAATGTTCCCTTACATACAACAAAAGTTTTTTGAGAATGGAATTTCTTCTTACAGTTTCAATTTCAGCCACGGGGGCGTAATTGGCGATGCTGATGTTTTTGAAGACCTGGAAAAATATGAGCATAACTGTATGAGGCTTGAAACAGAAGATTTAATTTCTGTTTCGCAGAATTTAAAAAGTAAAGAATTTAAATACCATTCAAAAGTATTTTTGTTGGCTCACAGCCTCGGCGGCGTACCAACAATTTTTGGAGCTAAAAAAGCTAAGGAAAAAAATATAAAGATTGATGGGATTATTTTAGTAAGCACAGTAAAAACTTTAAACTTCTGGCCCTCTGAAATGATTAAGGAATGGGCAATGGCCGGCGTATACTATAAAAAGAATAACAGAACGGGGCAGGAGCTGCCGCAGGGTTTTGAATTTTTACAGGAAATTATAAAATGCGATAAAGAATGGAATGTACAGCAAACCATATCTACTCTTAAACTTCCGGTCTTAATTATTCACGGTGAAAATGATGAAGCTGTACCTAAAGAACATGCGGAATCTCTATTTAATTGTATAAAAAATTCCAATGCGAATGCAAAGTTCAAAATTATTCCCAATGCCACACACACATACAATACTAAGCACCCTTTTAATAAAACTTCTGAAGAATTAGAAGAGCTTATAAAATTAAGTGTAAATTGGATTTACAAATTACTTTCACTCAAATAGATTTTTAAATACATTTTTTTTGCTGAATGATTTCAATGAAATTTGTAGTACTTAAATAGATATAATGTTCAAAAAAATAAAATTATGTTTTGCATTAGCCACTCTTTGTTTATCCTACAACTCTTTCGGGTGGGGCATTACAGGGCATCGTGTTGTAGCAGAAATTGCCCAGCATCATCTTACTGCAAAAGCAAAAACAGAATTAAGTAAATTAATAGGTAAAGGCAACCTTGCTCTGTGGGCAAATTGGGCTGATTATATTAAATCTGACACAACTCACCAATGGGACAGCGTTTCTAAATGGCATTATGTAGATATTGCGGGTAATTTGCCCAAAGATTCGTTTGTAATAGCTCTTAAAAATCTTACCGGTAAAAATTTGTACACTCAAATACCGGAAATGATAAAGGAAATAAAAAATAGATCATTGCCCATACAACAAAGGCAAATTGCATTACGACTTCTCATTCATTTTATTGGTGATCTTCATCAGCCCTTACATGTGGGCAGGCCCGAAGATGAAGGCGGAAATAAGATTACTGTTTATTGGTTCGACAGAAAAACAAATTTGCATTCAGTATGGGATGCAAGCCTGATAGATTTTCAACAATATAGTTATACTGAATATGCAAACCAGCTTGACATAGCAAGCCTTGCGGAAGAAAATAAATGGAAGAGGACTTCGCTTGACGATTGGTTTTATGAATCACATTCCATAGCAGATAAAATATATTCCTTAACTCCTGCGGAATCAAAATTAAGCTACAGGTATAATTATCTTTTTAAGTCTGATCTTGATAATCAATTATTAAAAGGAGGAATACGTTTAGCAAAAATTTTAAACGATATTTTTAAATAACATATTTAGTGCTACTGAATTCTCAACTGCAGGTTTTCAAATATTAACTGGTTTATCTTTGCGCATTACGATGCAAAAATTCTTCAGGTTTTTTTATATTATCATAAGCAAAAATATTCTTTGCGTAATAATCTTTTGTTGCGCTGAAATAACTATCGCCAACGGTAAATCAACATACTATGATACTACTCAGGTATCAACTCAAAAAGATGCAATAATTTTTATTGAAAAAATAAAAGAATTAAAGGCAAGTATTTATTGGCCTCACATTAATCCACAAATGTTTTTACAAAATGTAAAAGAAAATATTTACAATCCCCTTGAGGTTTATGAAGGCAGTAATACAAATTTTTGCGGGTATGCTGCGCTAACATATTTGCCATTACATGATGATCCGCTTGGATATGCCAAATTTATGCTGAGGTTATATGAAGACGGAAAAGCTTTGATAGGTAAAGCTTTTATTCAACCGGCACCCGGGATACAGAAAGCAGCCGGCACACTTAAATTTAAAGGTGTATTAGATATTAGACCGGCAGATCAGTTATGGTTTTTATCATTAGCTGATCATTTTAAAGGCTATGTAAATTTTTTTGATCATCATTATAATCCGGGAGATGAAAATACTTTTTGGGCCTCAGTGAATTATGCAAAGTTTAACCGAATGGTAAAAAAATTATTTAATTACAAAATCAGTTGCAAAGGCTCTGATCTTATGCATCCCTGCATTAGTGACTTATACACTTACCTGCAGGATAAAATGAAAACAGGAACAACAGTTTTATACCTTAATAATGCATATCTGTATAAAAAGAAACATCAATCTTTAAGGCCAGGCATTCCAACACATTATGTAATACTCCTTGATCTTATTAAAAATGAAAATTTGATAACAATAACATATTGGGATTATGGTTTTAGATCAGTAAGACAAATAACCCCTGCCTTTTTTAAAAAAATTGTTTTTGGAATTTCTCATTGCACAAAAAAAATATCGAATGAGAAATAAAATAAAATTTAAACAGATATTAGTTTCATCCGTACTATTATATTCTTGTACCTCCACAAAAAATATTTCAAAATACTATTTTAAAAATCAAAAAAGCCTGGATAGTATACAACAGTTCTACAAACAATTGTATCATCAAAAACCTTTCTCTATAGAATTCACCGATAAATCATTCAATAATGTATCATTGGAAATTTTTACGGATACTTTTAAATACGTGTATGAATTTGGTATTAATGAAAAGAGAATGGAAGATACTTTACAAAAGTATCAGTTTCCCGCTACGGGAATAAAAAAACTTTTATCGCAAATGCAGCTCATTCACTGTACATGGATAAACACTCTTGATTATTACGTAGACCGCAAAAAGAATTTTTTAGTATTTATGTCTATTAGACCCACGCTGCTTACTACTCCTTTTACTAATAAGAAATATTATATAATCACATATTTTCAGCAGCCCCAATATTATGATGATGAAGGAATATTATTAAATAACCGGAAACGAAAAAATATAAGAAAGATTAATAACGATATTTTTAGAAGAATTACCGACAAGGTAGCTTATACGATTTCTGATAGATTTAGATAAATAATTTCTTTATTAACCGATCATATAAATAAAAAAGCCCCTCCGTTTGGAAGGGCTTATATTTTGTTGATAAAATTATTATTTAACCTTAAGGTCAATTGTATTTGCATCACCACCACCTACTTCGCAAGAAACATTTAATCTATCTGCACTTATACCTTCCTGGCTCATTAAATACATTCTTATTGCTTCACTCCTTTTATTACAAACTGCCTGAGAAGCTTTAGAAGCTGCAGGGTAACCTGTAACTGTAATATTACAAAGTGGATTTGCTTTTATTTTATTTGCAACCGTTGCAAGAATAGCTTTTGCATCAGCACTTAAAGTAGCAGCATTACCTTTAAAAGAAAGACTTGGTAAATCAGTTAACTGACATGATGCAGAAGGTGTTTCTACCTTTGTCATATTATTACAACACTCTGGTGGAGGGCATTTACCAACACCATTCGCATCTACAGGTTGACAATAAGTAGGAGTAATTAATTCTTTATCTCTGCAATCTGGTACACCATCGCCATCAGTATCTTTAGTTACCCCATGTGTATCAACAGGGCATCCTGCAGGCGTGTTAGGCTCTTTATCAAAAATATCAGCAACACCATCACCATCAGTATCAGCAAGATTTAATTGAGACCTTAAAACATCAATTTGATTTTGTAAGTTGCTATTCATTCGTGCTGCAGGATTATCAAACATTAGCTGTGGCTTAGATTTATTACCTAACACAAACTCTAATCCTAAAAAGCCGTAAGAAAATTTGTCTTTATGAAGTGCTCTTCCAGGGCCAATAGGAGTATAATCGTAAGAAGATCCGTCTAATGCGTCGTTATCTACATAATTCATTCTATATCCTAAATCAAGATTTAAAGAACTTGAAATATTGAATTTTAATCCCATACCAACTGGGATAAACATTTCTTTTGTATTTTCTTTCTTAGGATCATAAGGACGGCTATTAGGGTTAGTAGCTTTTGTAACAATATCAGTATGCCAGCTTGCTATACCAGCACCAACAGACACATAAGGAATAACCTTATTTCTTATGCTTAACCAATTTACATTTCCTAATGTAAATACACCACTTAAGCTAGCTGCATAATGCAAATCAGTTACAAAAGATCTAATAGGCCTGTAATTAGGAAAAGCAGGCTGCCCATTTGATAAATTTTCATCATTATTGCCTTTAAGCTTACCCCGTATAACATCACCTTGCAAAGCAAACCAATGAGTAATCTGATATTTGATATTTGCTCCATAACCTATAGTAACCTTAGGCTTTTGAAAATCATTAGAACCCCCAGTGGCAACAGCAGGATATAATGCTCCGCCATTTATACCAATTGACCATGTTCTAAATGGAACTCTGCCGGAAAAAGGTTTGATACTATCAGTATAGGTTTGAGCTACTACTGCAAAGGTAATGGCTAGAAACATTGCAACTAATGCGATGTGTTTTCTATAAATGTTACACATAAAAGATGATTTTGATTAATAATTGATTAGTAAATATATAAAAAAAATAATTTAACAAATTTATATTTTATTATTCTATAAGTCATAAAGTTTAAAGCAACTTTCTTACCAAAAAAGAAATTTTTAAAAATCTCTTCTTTCTTTATTGCGGCGAAGATACCTTTTTCCTGCAAAGTTTTAATAAAACTATTCAAAAAACTAAAAAATAATTTTATGCCGATTACTTTTAAAAAATAAAACCCAACATAGTTGAGTTTTATTAAAAAGGAAATGAGGATACCCAAATTTAGTTATTAGCGGCTTTATGAGCGTCCCGGTACTTCTTAATAATATCATGCGAATTTTTTAAAGAAGCCTGCTGATCGGTAATAAGCTGCCGTGTTTCTGCAGGGATTTCGGCATCAGATGCCAACGCCATTTTATAAGCTTTTTGTGCTGCATCTTCACCAAATTCACAATTTTCTAAAATGGCTTGTCTGTCTTTACCGGAAAATATTGCTTTAGCATCCATCCATACCCTGTAAAGCTTACCACTATTGGTTGTACCGGTAGAAGGTTCGCCTCCAAGTCGTGTTACTTCTTCAACTAACTCCGATTTGTACTTGCGGCTTTCATCTGCCATTTTATGAAAAATTGCCTGCAGATCAATATCAACTGACTTTGTTTCGTCAGCAGCTTTTTCATAACCAACAACCCTGTCGTTGTTGATCTCAATAAGGTCATTTAAAACCTCTACGAGTTTATCGTTTGTTGTTACCATAATAATTTATTTAATAGTTTGATTTAATATTTTATAATTAATAAAAACTATGCCAGTACATTTTGCTATAAAAAAATACCCACTAATGTTTTAGCGGGTAATATCATTTCCTCTTGGGGGAAAAAGTTCTACTTACAATATTATTTTGTTTTATTTTTTACTTCACCATCTTTATAATCAACTTTGTGCTTGTGTTTAATACCATGATGTTTGCGCTTTATTTTATACCCTTTGTACTTTTTATGCTTACTAAAAGTATTATGTACTTTTTGTGGAATAGTTGAGGTTTTTTTAACCTTATCTTTTTCCTGAGCATTCACTGCTATACCAAGGCTTAACGAAATGATTACAAGAAATAATAATTTTTTCATATTGATTTATTTAATTTCTTAAATATAGTTATTCTTTTTTACCAGTTAATGTTAAAGCTATTATTTCCACAAAGAAGGCGGGTACTGCCCCTGATTAACCAATCCTTCAATATCATTTTTTACTGTTGGTGCATCCTCTTTATAAGTTACGCCAAACCATTGTGAGGAAGTTGGGATTATTTTAATTGTTCCTTTACCACTTTTAATAAAAGCATCTCCTATTATGGGTATAAAAAACTCAGCTTTGGGATCATTGATATTATCCTTCAAAAATTGCTGAAACAATTCTTCTGTAAAAGAAAAAACTGATGCATCAAAACCCCAGAAATTCATACTTACTTTAGCATTTTCTGAAACATCATGCTTGCCATCATTCTCTTCAAAAACAACTTTATTATTTTCCCTGTAAATTTTTGTTCTTTCTTTTATGCTCACTAAATTACCCTTCTCATTCACTTCACAAACACCACGGCTTACAGTTCCGTTCTCTGAAAGTGTTTTAGATAATTCATACCCGATAATACAATATTTATCCGGTGCAACTTCCGTGGTTAAAAATGAATAAGCTTTTTCAAAAGCATCTTTTCCATAAAAATCATCAGCATTTATAACAGCAAAAGGTTCATTAATTACTTCCTTTGCGCACAAAACCGCATGTGCAGTGCCCCAGGGTTTTTTTCTTTCGGCGGGAATTTTAAAATCACCAACATAATTTTCCATATCCTGGTAAACATAAGCGGTTGCAATCTTCCCATTTAACTTCGGTTCAAAAATGTTTTTAAAATCTTCTGCAAACTCCTTCCTAATTATAAAAACAACCTTTTCAAAACCTGCCCGTATCGCATCATAAATAGAATAATCCATTATGGTTTCTCCACCAGGGCCAAAAGCCTGTATCTGTTTCATACTGCCGTATCTGCTTGCCATGCCTGCAGCCAAAATTAAAAGGGTGGGTTTCATTTATTATTAATTTTTAAGATAAGTAAACTTATATTTTTGATATGCGAAATTAATTAAGAAACTTTTATGCCATTATTTTAAAATGATTGAGTTACCTGAAATAAAAAATATACATGCAGCAATTGATTCAATTAAAAATGATCTTACAACAGAAAAAAATCTTGCTCTTTCAATACTAAGGCTTGATAAAATTCATCCGCAAACTTCGGGTAATAAATTTTTTAAGCTCTACTATTTTTTACAAACCGCAATATCGTCACATAAAAAAATAATAACTTTTGGAGGAGCCTATTCAAATCATCTTGCAGCTGCAGCCAGCGCCTGTAAAAGGTTTGGTATTAAATGTATAGCAATTGTTCGTGCAGAAGAGCCGAAAATACTTTCACATACTTTATTGTTTTGTAAACAACAGGGAATGCATTTGCAATTCATAAGCAGAGAAATTTATAAAAGAAAAGATGAGGAAGATTTTAAAAAATATCTTACAGAAAAATATGGAGAACATATTTTAATACCGGAAGGCGGGTATAGTACAGAAGGAACGGATGGCGCAGCATTGATTGCCCAATTTTACAAAAAAGAAAATTTTACACACATTTGTTGTTCTGTAGGCACCGCAACTACTTTGGCAGGATTAATAAAATCTTCAGAGAAAACACAACAAATAATTGGGTTTAGTGCAATAAAAAATTTAACCGATCATGAAAGCAGATTACACTTTTTATTGTCACCTTCTTTGGCAAAAAATTATTGCATTATTAATGATTATCATTTTGGAGGTTTTGCAAAATGGAATGAAGAATTAATTTCTTTTATGAATAAATTTTATACAAATTTTGGCATACCAACAGATTTTATTTACACTTCAAAAATGATGTTTGGTGTTTTTGATCTGCTGAAAAAAAATTATTTTCATCCTAACAGCAAAATACTTTGTATCCATACAGGAGGCTTGCAGGGAAACCTTTCATTTCCCATAAATACACTTTTGAATTTTTGATTTGATTTAACAGTGTTTATCTTTACTTTGTACAAGGCTAATTATCAGAAACGATTTCCAAATCCCAATGCAGAAATTTCTTATTTTTTTCTTCTTGCTTTTCCTCTATCAAAAATTATTTGCGCAGGATACATTACCTAAATTATCCGTTGCTAATATCAGTAATCATATTTTGGTTTCATGGACAAATCCATTTCTATCCCTTACTGCAATTAACATTCAACGCTCATTTGACAGCACAAAAAATTTTACAACTATCGGCAGCGTGCTGGATGTAAAAAACAAACGAAATGGTTTTATTGATGCCAGACCACTTTCATCAAATATGTTCTACCGCATATTTTTATCGTTTGAAGGCGGAACATATATGTTTACTAAAGCAATGCGGCCTGTAATAGATACAATCATGGCAATGCAGGATATTAGAGAGTTTCAGCAGAGTGTGGTAAATACATGGTTTGTTCCATCCAGGTTGGTATATACAGGAAAAGATAATAACATTATTATTTCTCTGCCTGAGGCGATCAAAAAAAAATACAGCATAAAATTTTTTGAAGAAAGTGGGACACCTGTTTTTGAACTTAATAAAATAACAGAACCATACCTTACTTTAGAAAAAGTAAATTTTATTCATGCAGGCGTTTTTAATTTTGAAATATATGAAAATGGAGTGCTGATAGAAAAACATAAAGTGTATGTACCAAAAGATGGAAAAGCCATTCCCAATTTTAATGAGATGGGAAAATATCCTAAATAATTTCTACATTAAATATTTCAGAAAAATTATTTCTTAATTTCTTTTTTACTTCTTCTATATCAATTTTTTTATTTAATTCTTTTTCAATAGAAGTTACCTGTTTATTTTGTATGCCGCAGGGAATAATATTTTCAAAATAACTAAGATCAGTATTTACATTTAATGCAAAGCCATGCATAGTTATCCATCGGCTGCAGCGGATGCCCATAGCACAAATTTTTCTTTCCTTTCCTTTATTACCCGGTTCTATCCACACACCGGTTTCGCCTTTACTTCTCTCGCCATGTAAACCATATTCAGCAATGGTTTTAATGATTACTTCTTCCAACTCTCTTAAATATCTTCCAATATCAGTATAAAATTTTTCAAGATCTAAAATAGGATAGCCAACAACCTGCTGCAATCCATGAAAAGTTATATCTCCTCCCCTGTTCGTTTTAAAGAATTCGATTTCCTTTTCTTCCATTTCTTTATCACTTAATAATACATTTTTCATGCTGCCGCTTTTGCCCAATGTATACACTGCAGGATGTTCGCAAAATAAGAGATAGTTTACAGTTGACTGTTGACCGTTGACTGTTGACTGGTTTCTCTTGTCTGATTTTATTTGCCGGTTTTGTTGTACCAATTCTTCCTGGTAATCCCATGCGGATTTGTAATTGATAATGCCGAGATCTTTAAATACCACCTGTTGCTTATCCAATGCAAAAAAATTAATTTGCAAAGATAGATGAGAAGATGTTGATGCATTTTAAATACTGACAATTGCCAAACACTTATTTCCAGTTCAACCAATTTCGAATAGACCAGGAAAAGACGAGCATGAAAGTTTGCACAGATGCCTGCATTTTTGGAGCATGGGTGGCTGAAAATGTTGCCGGTTGTAAATTGCCAGTTGTAAATTGTTTAGATATTGGAAGTGGTACCGGATTACTCAGCTTAATGTTTGCGCAGAAAAATTCCAACTCCATTATTGATTCGGTAGAAATTGAAGTAAATGCAATTAATCAGGCAAAAGAAAATTTTTCCAATTCTCCCTGGAAAAAACGGCTGTTTATTTTTAATGCAGATATTAAAAATTTTATTTCTGATAAAAAATATGACCTTATAATTTGTAATCCACCATTTTTTGAAAACGATTTAAAGTCTATCCTGCAAAATAAAAATATCGCAAAGCATGATGAAGGATTAACACTAAAGGAGCTTATCCAAGTGATTAAAAATAATCTTTCAGCTACAGGTTACTTTGCAATTCTACTTCCTTACCACCGGATAAAATATTTTGAAGAACTGGCAGAAAAAAATGATTTATTTCTTAAGGATAAATTATTGGTTAGGCAAACACCAACTCACCATTTCTTCAGAGGGATTCTATTTTTCAGCCACACACCTTCAACAGCAACAATAAAAAAATTAACCATAAAAGATAAAGAGGGGAAGTATACTGAACCCTTTACACGCTTATTAAAAGATTACTATTTAAAATTATAACCCTGCATATTCCTTCATATACGCAAATTCTTTTGTAAGCCGGCCTTTTTTCACAAGGGTTGCTTTATCCAATATTTTGGAGCCGCCGCTAATAATATCTTTTAAAAGATATTTTATTATCTGATCACCAAAATACCTTGATGCATCTCTCGGCAATTCGTTGGGTAAATTGTTTACAGCCATAACATCTACAGAACCGGGTAAATAAGGATCAGTAACCACAAAAGTTTTTTTATCAACGCCATAAACAGGGTTCTCAATTGTTGAATCTCCTATGTTACAGGGCACAGAACCATTGCGGTCATCTGATATATCTGCAATTGTTTTTATTTTAAATTTCTTACCACGCATATCTTTCAATTCAAATAATCTTGGAATATCTTTTTCCCAATAAACACCATTCATTAAAATATCTGT
>JALYYX010000182.1 GCA_030946075.1 Bacteroidota bacterium
GCTTTCAATTTGCTGAATACATCCATATATTCTTCCATCTCTGTTGCCCTGTCATTCACCAGATCACCACTGAATAAAATAAGATCTGCATTTTCATTTAGAATTTTTTGTACACCTCTTGCAACAGCAGCTTTATTGGTAAAGCTCCCTGAATGTATATCGCTTATATGAACAATTTTTAATCCTTTAAATGATGCAGGTAAATTATCAAAAGCAAGCCTTACTCTTCTTACTTCGTAATTATATTTATTGCTAAACCCATACACTAAACTGCTGAACAATGTGCCTCCGGCTGCTAATCCAAACCAGCTTAAAAAAGTTGAACGGCTTATTCCATCTTCCGAGAGCTGCTCTCCTTCTGTGTTACGAAACAATAACTTTCCGGCCACCCATTGAATCAATCTTCGTACATCATCAATCAAAAAGAAAATAACCGAAATTAATTTTCCAAAAAATAACCCAACAACAGTTGCAAATAAATATGTTCTTACTTTTTTCGGAAGAAAATCTGGTCCGGTTAAAACAAAAATTAAAAACCCAAAAATGGCAATAATTGAAATTGCCCAATAAACGGAATAAATAATTGTTTTTGTTTTGGGAGATGCAGCACTGCTCACTACTTTAATTGCCTGGAATACATAAGCGTCCAGCAAAATCATTATAGCAAGAATTATGGCAACAAATGTTGGGCTACGCATATCGAACTAAAAATTTATGAATTCTTCCACCTGCTGATCAATTGCCAGCAGCGTATTTTTATTAATTATCATTCCTTCTTCATTCATCACTTTATCAATTAAAGAAATGGGGAGTTTATTGTAATGCACTGTCATTTTCATGTAATTTAAAGATCCTGTTATTTGATCCATTCCTCTAAGGTTACCTGCCCGCCCTGTAGAAACACCTGTTAGTAAAGCCTTCTTGTTCCACCATGCATTTCTTATATCGCTGATATCTATCATTGCTTTTAGCACCCCGGGAAATGATCCGTTGTATTCAGGAATAATAAAAATAAATTTTTGTGCAGGAATTAAAAATTCATTTTCAGCTTTTGTAAAATCAGCATTTTTTTCTAACACATTTAAATTTTTTAAAGAAAATATTTTTGCATCTATCCCTTTCTCTCTTAATATTTTTTGATATTCTTTTGCAACCTTTTCTGTGTGACTGCCTGGTCTGTTGGTGGCTGAAATGATAGTGTACATGAAAATTATTTTAAACCAAACTTATGTTAGAAGTTGGGGGATTAATATCACCCTAATATTATACCGAATAAGTAAATTTGCCAACGTGTCAGAAAAAGTTATGAGGTTGGTGGTATGAAGTATGAGGCAAGAAAGTAAAACAAATATTGATTAAACTAAATAGCCCCTCTAGGGGTTGGGGTAATATGGCGAAAATAATAGGAGTAGCGAATCAAAAGGGAGGAGTTGGCAAAACAACTACAGCCATAAACCTGGCTGCAAGCCTTGGCGTTTTGGAATTTAAAACACTGCTTGTAGATGCCGACCCTCAGGCAAACAGTACTACAGGTCTGGGTTTCGACCTTCACAACATAAGTAATGGTTTGTATGATTGTATGGTAAATTCTACCCCTGCCAAAGATGTGATTTTAAAATCTGAGATACCATTTCTTGATGTTATGCCCTCGCACATTGACCTTGTGGGAGCAGAAATTGAGATGATAAATTATCCCAACCGGGAAAGTGTTTTAAAAAATATTTTAGACCCTCTTAGAGATCAATACGATTTTATAGTAATAGATTGCTCGCCTTCGCTGGGATTGATAACTGTGAATGCTTTAACGGCCGCAGACAGTGTAATAGTTCCGGTTCAGGCAGAATTTTTTGCATTGGAAGGATTGGGAAAATTATTGAACACAATAAAAATTGTTCAAAATAGATTAAACCCTGAATTAAAAATTGAAGGTTTACTTATGACGATGTATGATGGCCGGTTGCGCTTATGCAACCAGGTGGTAAATGAGGTGAGAAAACATTTTGAAGATCTGGTTTTCTCTAGTATCATTCATAGAAATACAAAACTGAGCGAGGCGCCAAGTTTTGGTAAGCCGGCAATTTTATATGATGCCGATAGTAAAGGAGCCATTAATTATTTAAATCTTGCAAAAGAGGTTTTACAAAAAAATAATATGACGAAATTAAGTCAGGAAGAAAAAGTAATGCAGTGAGCTTGTGACGAGCAACGGGTGTTAAGTCCTGAATTATAAATGCCGTAATAAACCGTCACTCGTAACTCACAACTATACAACGGAAAAATTATGTCTACACAAAATAAAAAAGATGCATTAGGAAAAGGCATCAGATCTTTATTACAAAATATTGATGCAGATTTAAAATCTACAGCCGGCTCACTTAAAACAGAAGCAATTGAAAAAGTGAGTATAAGTTCACGCATTCCGCTTGACCAAATTGAAATAAATCCGAAACAACCGCGGCGTGATTTTGATGAAGTTGCTTTAAGTGAATTAGCAGCATCTATAAAAATGCACGACATTATTCAACCATTAACTGTTTCTAAACTGGCAAATGGGAAATACAGGATAATTGCCGGAGAAAGGAGATTCAGGGCATCGAAAATTGCAGGATTAAAAGATGTACCTGTGTACATAAGAGAAACAAAAGATTCGCAGTTGCTTGAGCTTGCTTTGCTGGAAAATTTACAAAGAGAAAATTTAAACGCAATGGAAATTGCAATAAGCTACAGGCGATTAATGGAAGAACTTGATTATACGCAGGAGCAGCTTGCAGAGCGGATGGGCAAAGAAAGGAGCACTGTTACAAATTACATCAGACTTTTAAAATTACCACCGGATATTCAGGTGGCTGTAAGAAACGGAACAATTAGTATGGGACATGCAAGAGCATTGATAAATGTTGATGTAATAGATAAGCAGCTTTTCATTTTTAATGAAATAAAAAGTAAAGAGTTATCCGTTAGGCAAACAGAAGAATTGGTAAGAAGGCTGTACACCCGTGGCGATGTTAATAATTCCGTAAAGTCTGCGCTATCACCATCATTAAAAAAAATAGAAGATAATTTAGCCTCACACTACAGCACTAAAGTAAAATTAAATCACAATAAAAAAGGGTACGGCAGCATCACCTTTGAATATTATTCTGTAGAGGAATTAAATTCAATTTTAGATAAAATGAATATACCTGTGAACTGATATGGATGCAAAAAAAATATTTTCGTTCTCAATTTTTATTTTTACTTTTTATTTACCCGTAAGTTTTGCCCAGCAAAAAAAAGATTCTGCATTTAAAAAAACATCTCAGGATACCGCAGCACGAAAAAATATTTTGGCATTAGATTCTACTAGTAAAAAACATAATCCAAAAATTGCAACTTTTCGTTCAGCAGTATTGCCGGGCTGGGGGCAGGCTTACAACAAAAAATACTGGAAGATCCCCATTATTTATGGCGCTTTGGGAACAACGGCAGGAATTTTTTTTTACAACTTAAAAACTTACAAACTTTTACGGCAGGCAGTAATCTACCGGTCGGATACAATTACATCCAATGATGCATTGGTTGATCCCAGATTTATTAATCTTTCAACAGAATCTATCAGAAGAAACAGAAATGCTTTCAGGCAGAATGTTGATTATTCAGTTTTATTCTTTATAATTTTTTGGGGGTTGAATGTTGTAGATGCCACTGTAGATGCACATTTAAAGTCGTTTGATGTAAGCAATGATATTAGCCTGAAAATAAAACCCGGTTACAATAACATAAATAATACCGCAGGTATAACCTTTATATTTTCCTTTAAAGACAAAAATTCAAAAGGGCTACCTTCATTTTGATAAGTATGAATATTGCATTGATAGGCTATGGTAAAATGGGTAAGGCAATTGAAGAAATTGCAATACAAAAAGCACATTCTGTTTGTTTAAAAATAGATGTTGAAAATAAAGATAATCTTACAATAGAAAATCTGCAAAAAGCAGATGTTGCAATTGAATTTACCACTCCGGAAAATGCTGCAAACAATATTTTGAAATGCTTTGATGCAGGTGTTCCGGTAATATGTGGTACAACAGGATGGTTAAATAAATTTGAAGAAGTAAAAAATATATGCAGACAAAAGAATGCATCATTTCTCTACTCAAGCAATTTTAGTATTGGTGTAAATATATTTTTTGAGCTGAACAAAAAGCTTGCTCAGTTAATGAGGAGTAAAAATTATGATGTAATGATAGAAGAAACACATCATACCCAAAAAAAAGATGCTCCAAGCGGCACAGCAATTACACTTGCAGAAGATATTTTGAAAGAATTTCCTTTAAAAACTAAATGGGTTAACCAACAAAGCAAAAACCCTGAAGAATTACCAATTATAAGCAAGCGACTTGATCCTGCACCGGGTACTCATGCAATAAAATATTTTTCTAATGTTGATGATATTGAAATAACTCATACAGCACATAACCGCCAGGGCTTTGCATCAGGGGCTATATTGGCAGCAGAATTCATAAAAAATAAAAAAGGAATTTTTAGTATGAAAGATGTTTTAGGATTTTAATCAATCTCCAAAACTATAGCCCAACCGCAATACAATATTTTCAGGGGTAGAAGTAATCGCTTTTATTTTCAAGTATTTTATTTCTGCTGTAAATTTTTTCAAAAAATAAATTCCTGCCCCTCCTGAAAAAGTAAAAGCACTTTCTTTTTGTCCCTGTAATAATTTTTCACCAAAGCCTGCCTGCGCATCAACAAAAATTTTATATGGAAAATAATATTTCATTCCACCCAGCAAAGTCATATAAGGCGTGTTACCTTTAAGGCCTACAGACCTTATGTTATAATAATAAGCTACGTACCCAGGATTGAATGATACAGAGAAATGTTTTGAAATTTTATATTCGACATTGCCTGAAATGCCAAGGCCATACTTATAAAACGTTGAAAATGGTTTAAGAGGGAAATGATATTCCGGACCCAGGTTAAATTCAAACCTGTTGTTTTTATTCTCTAAATTATTTTGAGAAAATAGTAATGCGGGTAAAATAAATAATGCTAAAGCAAAAAATATTCTTCTCATTTTTATAACTAAGGTTGAAATTAAATCAAATTTAATTAAATAAAAAAGGCCTCAAAAAAATTGAGACCTTTTTATACAATACCTAAAAAATTTATTTAGAGCCAAAACTTAATCCGGCACCAAAGCCGAACCAATTAAAATCTCCATCACCAAAATATTTAACAAGCAAGGCAAGATTTTGAGATACTTTAACGCCTAAAATAGGTGAATAAGCAAACTCAGTAGAAGTATAAGATGTACTAGTAGTACTATTAGATCGCTTTGTGCTGTTAAATGCCGCCCCTAATTCACCCTTTGCAAATACAGTTGGGGAAAACCAATAAGTAATGCCCGCCATCACCGGAATAACGGATAAATGATATTTATATGGTGTAGTATTTTTGTTACCAAAATTTATATACCCCACTCTAAAATTCAAGTCTAAGCTTGAGGCAACATTATGTGCAACACCTAATGATCCACCGATACCTGTTTTATAACCTGCCGTATTCATAATACCCATTGGTATACCACCTTCTACGCCAATAATAAATCTGGTAGAGCGGGTTGCCATGGCAGCTTTTGGAGCACTATTTCCTGTATTTAATACTGCAGGTAATATTAAATTATCTTGTGCATTTGCTGATATGGCTAAGGCAAAAATACCTGTGGCTACAATTAATTTTTTCATGTTAGTAAATTTTTTGTGTTTAAAATTATTTAATGGTAGTAATTAATTAGTTGCAAATGTGTAACTTTTTTTTTAATAAACCATGCTTATAGCTCTTTATTTTATCACGTCTTTATATTTCTAAACATATCGTATGTCATTTTTTCAAGATCATATTGGGGTTTCCATTGCCAATCATTTTGTGCAACACTATCGTTAATGCTTTGCGGCCAGCTTTCTGCAATTGTTTGCCGGTAATCAGGTTTATAATTTATTTTAAATTCAGGAATGTGCTTTTTTATCTCTGCACCAATTTCTTTTGGGGAAAAACTTATTGCAGAAATATTATAGGAAGTTCTTACCGTAATTTTTTCTTCAGCGGCCTGCATTAATTCTATTGTAGCTCTTATTGCATCCGGCATATACATCATTGGTAAATAAGTATCTTCTTTTAAAAAGCAATTGTATTTTTTTTGTTCCAGCGCTGCATAAAAAATTTCTACAGCATAATCAGTTGTTCCGCCACCGGGAGCACTTTTGTAACTTATTAATCCTGGATAACGAATACTTCTAACATCAACTCCATATCTGTGATGATAATAATTACACCAAAATTCTCCGGCATATTTACTAATGCCATAAACTGTTACAGGCTCAATAATTGTTTGTTGAGGGCAATTTGTTTTTGGCGATGTAGGCCCGAAAACTGCAATACTACTGGGCCAGAATATCTTAGTTAATTTTTCTTCTTTTGCAATATCCAATACATTTAAAAGGCTTTGCATATTTAAATTCCATGCAAGGCCAGGATTTTTTTCTCCTGTTGCTGATAAAATTGCAGCAAGTAAATAAATTTGTGTAATACCCTGCCGTATCACCTGAACATGCAGCATTTCTTTATTCATCACATCAAGACTAACATAAGGCCCTGTACCTTTTATCAAATCATTTTCTTCTCTCAGGTCAGATGCTATAACATTTGCTCCTCCATAAATTCTTCGTAATTCCAAAGTTAGCTCTACACCAATTTGGCCGCTTGCGCCAATAACTAAAATTTTTTCCTTCATAATTTTATCAAATGAATGTAAATGTAAAATTGAATATTGAAAATAGTAGTTTTGGAGATGGAAAATTATTTACAGGAACTTTTTGTTCATCAACAATATGATAAGAATATTTTTTTTCTTATTGCAGGGCCTTGCGTTGTTGAAAGTGAAGATATAGTTTTGGAAATCGCAGAAAAGATTTATTCTATTTGCAAAAAGTATAAAGTTCCCTACATTTTTAAAGCATCTTATAAAAAAGCAAACAGAACAAGTGCAACATCATTTACAGGAATAGGAAATGAAAAAGCTTTAGAAATAATTAAAAAGGCCGGAGAAAAATTTTCATTGCCAACCATAACCGACATTCATACTGCAGAAGAAGCGGAAATGGCAGCAGAATATACAGATGTATTGCAGATACCTGCTTTTTTATGCAGACAAACAGAATTATTGATTGCTGCCGGAAAAACAAACAAAATAATAAATGTAAAAAAAGGACAATTTTTAAGTGGTGAAGCAATGAAATTTGCTATAGAAAAAATTTATAGCACTGCAAATAAAAAAGTAATGCTTACTGAAAGAGGCAATAGTTTTGGCTACCAGGACCTTGTTGTAGATTTTAGAAATATTCCCGTAATGAAAATGCATAAGGTTCCGGTAATTATGGATTGTACACATTCACTTCAGCAACCAAACCAAAGCAGTGGAATAACAGGTGGTAACCCTGAAATGATTGAAACCATTGCCAAAGCTGCAATAGCATCCGGCGCTGATGGTATTTTTATTGAAACACACCCCAACCCATCTTTTGCAAAAAGCGACGGAGCAAATATGTTACGATTGGATCTTCTTGAAAATTTAATTGAAAAACTTGTTAGGTTAAGAGCCGCGATAATGTAAAAAAAAAATGCTCCGAAGGGAGCATTGCTGGATTGGGCAAAAGAAAATCTTTTTTAGATTCTGTGGTTAATTAAGATTAGTTACTTCGTTTAATGATCAGCGCAAAAAAATCAACATAAATTAGTTGTTTTGTTTGGATTTAAAGCGGGTAACAATTTCATACGGCCAAAGTTTAAACAGTTTTATGGTTCTGCAATTTTGAATACGGTACATTAATGCCTGCAAAGGGTAATTTAAAAGATTACTGAAGATTCAACTGACTTGGTAAACGATTAAATTCTTTTTTAAAAGCAGTAGCAAAGTTGCTAAGATTAGAGTAACCTAACTGCGATCCGATTTCTTTAATTGAATATTTGTGAGACATTATTAAAACTTTGGCCCGCTGCATGCGGCTTTTTTGAAAGTATTCGTATAGATTACTTCCATATAATTTTTTAAACTTATTTTTTAAGGTTGTGGCACTCATGGCCGCTATTTTAGAGAGACATGAAAGTGGTGGCGGTGTAGAAAAATCTTTTACCAAATAAGATTCTACTTCCATCAATCTTTTAATTTCATCGTGATGTATTTTAACTTTATCAATCTCAGTTAGCTGATGTAATTTTTGGTAGAGCTGCTGTAAAAACTTTTCTACCATAAGCATTATCCGGTTCTCAATAATTGATTTGCGCATTACCGAATGGTTCTCCTCCATTACTTCATTAAACAACATTCTGTATTCAATATCGAACGGAGAAAAATTATAACTGCCCGTTTTTAAACTTAAATATTTTTTCAACACATCATCAAGGCTTTCAATGTTAAGGTATTGAGCCAGCCATTTTCTTGTTATTAAAACATTTAAACTTCTTTGTTTAGTACCCTCTGTAGCCATGTAAGCAAAATCAAATAAAGAGCTGGTGAGTAAAACTGAGGCTCTGTTTTGTTTTCCTTCCCATATATAATCGTTATCTATTTTAACCATTAATGTATCAGAGATAGAAATTTCATCAAAACGGATTATATAAAATTCCCGGTTTGAATGATTTCGCTGCAAATACATATCCTGGTGTAAAGTATAATCAGACAGGAGGCATTGTATCCCATTAGAAAGAGTAATGCTTTTAAAATAACCCTCAGCAATACCTTCAGGAATAATTAATGTATCATTCTTCACTTTCGCATTCATTTTTACACCAAACTCATTTATCAACTTTGTGTAATCAGTATTATTATAATTTAGGCTGAACATTTAAAAAAAATCTTAATAAAAATAAAATTATGCAAAAATAAAATTATTCCAGTAAACTTTTGGGTGTAACATCAAATTGTTTTTTAAAGGCAAGCACAAAATTAGAAAGATTATTGTAGCCTAATTGCTGCCCCACTTCCCTTATTGAAAACTTTTTAGTTAATAGTAATTCATACGCCTTCTGAATTCTATGTTTTTGATAGTAGTTGTAAATGCTTGTACCATAAACCTGCTTAAAAGCCTGTGTAAGCCTTGCTTTACTTATAAAATTATTTTTTGCAATTGTATCTATGTCAGGTGGGGATGCAGTTAATGTACTTAATTCTCGTTCTACATTTTCCAGCATTAAAACCTCATCTGCTGAAAGTTTATACTTACCTTTTGGGTTAAGCATTTCAGCGTGCATTCTTGTAAAAAAATGTTCTATCAAAAGTAGAATACGGTTATTGTAAAAAATGTTTTGCAAAAAATCATCATTATCAGCGCACCACATTTCATTAATTATTTTTCTATAATCCTCATTTAGTTTTTCTTTTTCTGCCGCCTCGCTTTTTACAGGAATATATTTTTCGAATAAAGATAATTTCTCACTCAGGCCTATATAATTGGAAAGCCATTCTTTGCTGAACAATATTTTTAAATATTGTATAGAAGATCTTTTTTTAATCACTTCCCAATGTTTAAATGAACTCCCGGTTAATCTCACAAACGAGTTTATTGCTGAAGTTGAAACTTTAGGATTATATATTTCTGATTCATCAAAATTTAAAACATAATCTCCCTCACTCGTATTGCCGCTTTTTATAAGTACATCTTTTTTAAAGGAAATCTTCATCATTAATGCCTGCAACTGGTTAGGCAATTGTATCATTTTTATATTACCAGTACCTATTTCTTCTGGAATAATTATTGAATTATTTTCAGGTATAACTTTTAATTGCCGGGCTAAATTTTGTAATAAGGAATGATAATTATTATCAATAAGATCAAATACAATCACAA
>JALYYX010000214.1 GCA_030946075.1 Bacteroidota bacterium
CATATATTCTGGTAAGTCACGACAGGTATTTTGTAAACCAAACCTGTAATAAAATTTGGGAAATTGAAGAGTATAAAATAAAAGAATTTGTAGGCAATTTTGAAGAATGGGAAGAGTGGAAACAGAGATCAGCTGAAAAGTTGAAAAAGGTTGATAAGCTATCAAATGAAAAATCCGTTTTAACCAAATCTGAAATTAAAGCAGAAAAGCCTGCAGCGAAAATTGTAATTGATAAAGATTCAAAGAAGGAATTACAAAAAATACAAAGACACTTTCAGCAAATAGAAGAAAAAATTGCAACGCTTACGAAACAAAAAGTAGAATTAGAAAGTGCATTGTCTTCTCATGAAATTTATACAAACAATGCAAAATTTTTACAAACTGAAACAGACTATAAAAATGTTTCAGATCATTTGCAAAAGGTAAATGCTGAATATGAAATTGTTTTTGAAAAAATGATGGAACTGGAAGGTAAGTAATACTTTTAAATCATTTATCTATTCTTTATCTTTGCCATCCTAAAAATAGGTCCGGTAGCTCAGTTGGATAGAGCATCAGCCTTCTAAGCTGAGGGTCATTGGTTCGAATCCAATCCGGATCACTAATTTATACCCTTTGTGAATATAGAATGTACAATATTTACATTCAAGCTATTTTCTTCCTATCTATTTCCTGTTTTAAAAAAGAATTAGTAACATAAAAGAAGATATTTTCGCATGAACAATAACTATATTGAAATTTTAAAAATACAAATATGAACATCAAAAAAACATCTATTGCGATAGCCGCAATTTTTTTATTAAGCTTTATTCCGCCGGATAAAAGAAAATTTATCGATCCGTTGAATATGGATTTTAGTGTTAAACCCGGCGACAACTTTTTTCTTTTTGCAAATGGGAACTGGATAAAAAAGAATGCAGTTCCTGCTTCGAAAACCAGGTGGGGTTCATTTGATATAATCGCTGAAGAAAATTTAAAGCGAATGCGCCAGATGCTGGAAGATGAGGCTCACAATTCTGCCCCCGGCAAATTTAAAAAAGTGGGCGATTACTATTTAAGTGGAATGGATTCGCTAACTATAGAGAAACTAGGTTACCAGCCGCTTGTTCCATATCTGGATAGAATAAATAATATAAAAACAACAGATGATATTTTAAATGAAATTGTTTATGAAAGAGTTAATGGAGTTTCCGGTAATGCACCTATCGGAATTTTTGTTGGTCAGGATAGAAAAAATGCAACAAAATATATTCCTCAGATGGGGCAAGGCGGAACTACATTGCCAGACAGAGATTATTATTTAAAAAATGATGCCCGTTTTGTAAATGTCCGCAACGAATTTATTTCAAACATGGTTAACATGTTTAAGCTAACAGGCAAAACAGAAAATGAATCTACAAGAAATGCATGGGCAGTAATGCGTATTGAAACGGCTTTGGCAAAAGCACAGATGCCTCGTGCTGAAATGAGAGATCCCTATAAATTGTACAATAAATTTTCATGGAAAGATCTTTCGGCAACTACGCCTTCTATTGACTGGAAAAATATTTCTGAAAAATTTTTAATAAAGGGTACTGATAGTGTAATAGTTTCTAATCCGTTTTTTTTTAAATCAGTTGATTTATTATTAACCGCAGTTGCGCCGGAAGACTGGAAAGCCTATCTGCAATGGCATATTATTGAATCAGCGGCTCCTTATCTAAGCAGTGCTTTTGTAGAGCAAAATTTTAAGTTCAATAAAATTTTAACCGGCCAAAAAGAAATGACTCCAAGGTGGCAAAGGGTTAGCGGCGTGGTTGATAATACAATGGGTGATTTATTGGGGGAAATGTATGTGAGCAAATATTTTACCGCTGCTGCAAAACAGAGAATGCTCGATCTTGTAAATAATCTGCAGAAAACATTTGCCAATAGAATAAAAAGTCTTGACTGGATGAGCGCAGATACCAAACAAAAAGCGCTCGATAAATTAATGGCTTTTACAAAACACATTGGCTATACTGATAAATGGAGAGATTATAGCTCAGTTACAATTAATTTGAATGATTATATCGGCAACAGGCAAAGACTTTCACAATGGGCTTATAACGAAATGGTAGGTCGCCTTGGTAAACCTGTTGATAAAACTTTATGGAGCATGACGCCTCCTACGGTTAATGCATATTATAATTCCAGCAATAATGAAATTAATTTTCCTGCAGGTATTTTAGAATTTCCTTTTTTTGATGCTGCAGCCGATGATGCCGTAAATTACGGTGGTATTGGTGCTGTAATCGGTCATGAAATGACACACGGTTTTGATGACCAGGGAAGACTATCTGATCCTTATGGAAACCTTACTGATTGGTGGACGAAAGAAGATGCAGATAAATTTAAAGCACGGGCCAATAACGTTGCTGATCTATATAGCGGATTTATTGTAAATGATTCTTTGCATTTAAATGGCAAATTAACTTTAGGAGAAAATCTTGCAGACCTTGGTGGTATAAACATAGCCTACGAAGCATTTACTAATACACAACAATTTAAAGAAGATAAAAAAATTGATGGCTTTACTCCTACCCAGCGATTCTTTTTAAATTGGGCGCAGGTTTGGAGACAAAATGTTTTACGGGAGACTTCGGCACAACTTGTTTTGGTTGATTCGCATTCACCCGGACTATATCGTGTTAATGGCCCATTGCCAAACATTGATGCATGGTATGATGCATTTAATGTAAAACCCGGTGATAAATTATATAAATCCCCCGATCAAAGAATAAAGATTTGGTAAAAGAAATTTTAATAAGGGATTAAACAAGAGCTCCTGATTAAGGAGCTTTTGTATTTTTATAAAAAGATTCAATGGATGTAAAAATTGAAGAAAGCTGGAAAGAAATTTTGAAAGATGAATTTACAAAAGATTATTTTTTGCAGATAGCCTTTTTCATTAAAACAGAAAAAGCAGCTGGCAAAATAATATATCCACCTGGCTCTTTAATATTTAATGCCTTTGAAAAAACACCCTTTAATAAAGTAAAAGTTGTATTACTCGGGCAAGACCCTTATCACAATCCCGGGCAGGCACAGGGATTAAGTTTTTCAGTACCTAAAGGAATAACAAAGCCACCTTCTTTAATAAATATTTTTAAAGAATTACAAAATGATCTTGGCATACAACCCAATGCACACGGCAATTTGGAAAAATGGGCACAGGAAGGCGTTTTATTATTGAATGCCACACTAACAGTTAGAAAAAATGAACCTGCCAGTCATAGTAAAATCGGTTGGCTTGAATTTACAGATGTAGTAATAAAAAAAATATCAGAAGAAAAAAAAGGAGTGGTGTTTTTATTGTGGGGAAAATTTGCACAGGACAAACAGGCATTGATTGATGAAACAAAGCATCATGTTTTAAAAGCAGCACACCCCTCTCCTTTTAGTGCTGATAAAGGTTTTTTTGGATGTAAGCATTTTTCAAAAACAAATCAATTATTAATGGAGGAAGGCTTACAACCTATTGACTGGAAACTAAATTAGTATGAGTATTATAAAAAATATTGCAGGAAGAATTTTAGCAGTATGGGCAGCACTTGTTTTTGCTATTACCATTTTTCCAATGGCACTTATAATGTGGATACTTGGTTTTATAAAAGAACCAAAACGCATTGAACTTTTTATAAAAATTTCTAAAGTTTGGATAAGTATTTATTTCTTTTTAATTGGCTGCAGTGTTAAAATAAAAGGCAAAAATAATTTTGAAAAAGGAAAAAATTATATCATAATATGTAACCATAATTCTTTAATGGATATTTTGGTAACTACTCCATTTATTCCCGGGCCCAGCAAAACCATCGCCAAGAGCGGACTTGCAAAAATTCCATTGTTCGGGCTGATATATAAAAGAGGCTCGGTACTCGTAAATAGAAAGGATAAAAACAGCCGCAGCAATAGCTTTAAAGAAATGAAAGATGTTTTGCAAAAAGGAATGCACATGTGTATTTATGCAGAGGGAACTCGTAATAAAACAAATAAGCCACTTAAAGAATTCCATAATGGTGCTTTTAAATTAGCTGTAGAAACAGCGAAGCCAATTTTACCGGCAATTATCTTTAATACAAAAAAAGCTTTGCCCGCTAATAAAACATTTTTCTTTTGGCCAACAAAAATGGAGGTGCATTATTTACCCGCAGTGGAGGTTTTTTTATCAGATAATTATGAGGATGTAAAGAATAAATTATTCAAAATGATGAGCGAATATTATGCATCGCATTTTAAATTAGTTTAAAAAAATATTCTTAATTATATTTTATTAATAATTATTAAAAGAGCGTGTGCGATTGATCCGCAGATCCCGAAGAAGACCGGACTTGGGACTAAGATTGATGCTGAAAAAATGGTTCAGTTCGCTGCTACCAATACTTATTGCCATTTGCCAGCAATGCATTTCTCTTGATAAAGATGCCGAAACATAACCCAGTTTTCCATTAGCAATATTATATGAACTGTTTAAGCCTATTTGCCATTTAGGGGTTAAATTTAATGTGCCCCCAAAATTTAGGTTCTGATTAAAGTCAGTTTTAAAAGCTTTTGTGAGCAGGTTAAAAGATCTGCCAAAAGTAAGCGAGTATGAAAAATTTACTGACCATGGGATATTAAAGTCAGCATATTCACCGGGGTTATTTTTAATATACCCTAATTCATTTTGATATTCATCAGTTGTGTAACCAACCGGTCTTGAATAATCCTTTCCGGGAACAACTTGCGATGAAGATTTTTTACTTTTATCTCCGCCCCTAAACTGACTCGATAAAGAAACAGAACCATTGATCAACCTTCCGAATGAAAGTGGCTTTCTTTTCCATAATAAAGATTTTATTCTTTCTCCATTTGTATTAACATCGTAAGGATCTAAAATTGCATTTGCTGTAATGCTTACTTTATTAAATAAATTAGTAGATGCATTAAGTGAAAATTGCTTTAATGGAAATAAAGTATCAAAAAGATCGTAGCTGGTATTAAAACCAAGGTTATCAAGTAAAGATATTTTTTTCAAACCGCCATTTGTTGTATCCGTTTTACTGCGTACTTTCATTTGCAGGTTATTATCAAGATTAAAAGTAATATAGCCTGCCTGGTTAGAAGAATATGGATAGAAAACATTTCTCTGATCGTAATAAGAAAATTTGTTTTTTGTTTTTAGAGTATCTGTTTGAACAAAATAATAATTGTTTTTATTAAGATCAGGATGATAGCTAAAAGAAAGGCTGGGCGTGATCTCGTGACGGATGGCCTGAATTTTAGAATTCTTATTTTTAGAAGCGATGATGCCGAATATTCTTGTGGAAACACTAAGCCCAAAACTCATATCTCTTGCTGTATATAAACCTTTTGTAAAAGTAGTATCAAGTTTTTTGGTGATGTTATTCCATGTTCTTACGTTTCTTGTCTGAAACCATGTTTCATCATAACTAACGCTTGGCGCAAATTGAAATGCCCCGGCAGGTGGCAATGAAAGCGTTATTGGTATTGAATGATGTGCCCCATATTGCAAAGTATCTGCTATGTGTTTAAAAATATTTGGAACAGTATCATAAAAGGAAAAATGGTTTTGTAAAGTTCCATTATATCCCACTCCGAGATTTTCATACCACTTTGCTGTACCTACCGGTTCCGATTTTCTAAATGGATATATTGTAGTGATATTGAATGAAAGCTGCGGCAGATTTACATTAATAAGTTTATTTAAGGTGTTTTGATCATGGTTTGCAGTAACCGAAAGGTTGTATGATTTATCTTTCCACCATTCACCAAATTTACTAAGTGTGCCATTTTTTGCATACTGAATACTTGAGGTAAGCTGGTTACTGAAATTTTGATATGGGTTATTAGGCACATGCGAATTAAATGCACTGCTGGCCACATTTACACTTGCCATAAAACTTACGCCTGGCCTGGCTTTGCTATCCACAGCATGGCTCCATGCAAGATGATAACTTCGATTTTTTTGATAATCCGGGTCGCCTTTAAAGTTCTGTTTAAAATTTTGTACATCGAATGATACATTACCATTATAGCGGTATTTTTTTGTATACCTGGGGTTTATATTTAATGTCCATCCGCCGTACGAATAAATATTTCCTCTTGCCACTACATCCCAGTAATCGCTTAGTACTTTGTAATAACCCAGGTTTTCCAAACCAAGTCCCTGCTGCTCATTCGATGTAAACTGCGGAGCTAAAAATCCTGAATGCCTTCCCTGGCTTAAAGGATAAATTCCGAAAGGCAAATAAATGGGGATGGGCACACCTTCAAACTCAGGATGAACGGGCCCTGTAATGGCTAATTTCTTACTTATGAATTTTGCCCTGTTGCTTACAAAAGCAAAGTGAGGTGTATCAAGGTCGCAGGTGGTTATGCGTACACGCTTTGCATAAAAAATATCAGGGGTAACTTTTTTAATTATTTCTCCATACACATACATTTCTCCCTGTTGTGTGTAGGTGCTTTTCGTTAAACCCTTTCCGGTTTTCATATTAAATATTACCGAGTCCATTTGCGATGTCATATCGCCTTGTTTAAATATTGGCATTGCTATTACCTTGCCGGTACTATCTCTTCTAATGGAAGCTGTAATATTTCCTGTAACCTGATCGAATTGAATTATCGGACCACTTAAATCATCATCCTTATAATGTATGGAAGCTTTTTTTCCGTACAAAGTAATTTTTTTTGATGGCACATCCATAATCATTGAGTCATCAGCATTATATTCAATAACTGCATCTAAAGAATCTTTCGAAATTTTAAAAGAAACAGTATCTCTTTCAAATAAAATCGGCGTATCTCTTTTTTGATTTGTATTTCTGTTATTTATTAAGGGCTGTTGTGAATTTACGGGAGTTGATATTTTGGGAAGAGTAAGTTTTTTTTTGCCGGGAATTATCGTGTCAGTGAAGGGAGTTAAAAAATTGTGAAATGAAAATGTATTATAAAGTTTATCCTTACTTTGAACAGTTAGTACACAAAACACAAGTGCTGAAATCCATGCTGAAATATATTTTAAGCTAACTTTGTTTGCGTTGTTCATAGCAGTCGTTAAACAAAAATAACCATAATCGATTTAATAATATGTGAAGA